>WOYN01000096.1 GCA_011620825.1 Candidatus Methanomethylophilaceae archaeon
TGAAGTCCTCGTCAATAGTCGTCCTGCGGCTGGAAGGTATCGTCATACAAGTCAGTATAGGGCACTGGTGAGAGACAACGAGAGGGTGGGAGAGTAGGGCGTCTGGGCTGACCTGCTTTTGGGGAGCGGGGTTGTTGTCAACGAAGATCGGATCACTCCGGGGTAAGCATACAGTGTCTCTATCTCCCAAATAAAATCCTAAAACCTTATAATAGTCCACCTCTAATGGCAATTATCGAGAGGAAGTTTCATGTACTCGCTGAAGGAGCTATGCAAACCAAGGGGGGGCGTTTTTGATAAGACCAGACGTGACACGGTTTTATTAATCTCGGATCTCAGGGAGAACAAGATTAATCCTGAGAAATTTTTCTCTGAGAACTATCTGACAAACGGGATGCAGTCTCTTTTTTCTGAAGCATTTCGGAGGTTCTCGGGCAAATCCGATGCGGGTGTCATTACACTGACCCAGGCGATGGGCGGCGGTAAGACGCACTGTATGATCGCGCTTGCCCTGCTTGCAAAACATCCCGGGATGAGAAGTAAGGTCCTTGGTGACACCTGCACCTATGACGACGAACCCGTCGAGGTCGTTGCGTTCAATGGGCGGGAAAGCGATGCTCCTTATGGCATCTGGGGAGAGATAGCGGACCAACTAGGAAAAAAGGATGTTTTCAAGGATTATTACTCTCCTCTCCAGGCTCCGGGGCAGAGCGCATGGACAAACCTCCTGAAGAAAAAGCGGCTCTTGATACTTCTCGATGAACTCCCCCCGTACTTTGAGAATGCCAAATCAAAGGTGATCGGGAACAGTGACCTCTCGGTTGTGTCCGGCACGGCCCTCTCAAATCTCCTCATTGCGGTGAGCAAAGAAGAGTTGTCCCAAGTCTGTGTCGTGATCTCCGATTTAAAGGCGACATACGAGGGAGGGAGTCAGACCATCAATGATGCCCTGAAAAACTTCGAGAACGAGGCGAACCGTTCCTCGATCAGGCTTGAACCAGTGGGCCTCAATACCGATGAGGTCTATCAGATCCTGAAGAAGCGGATCTTTGAGTCACTCCCAGACGGCGATATTATTTTAAAGATAGCCCAGTCCTACGGTAACGAGATCCGCCGGGCAGAGCAGATGGGGCTGACCCATGTTTCGCCGGAATCTTTTATTCAGCAGGTCCGTGAGTCTTATCCCTTCCATCCTGCAATCAGGGATCTGTATGCACGGTTCCGAGAGAACCCCGGTTTCCAGCAGACCAGGGGGTTGATAAGGTTCATGAGGACTGTTGTTGCCGGCATATACGACTGTGGACTCTCGGATTCGGCAATGCTCATCCACCCCCACATGATCGATCTCAATCAGACCGACGCCCTTGCCGAGCTCGATACCATCAACAGCACGCTCAAGAACGCGATCAGTCACGATATCGCCTCCAATGGGACAGCAGCGGCAGAACAAGAGGATGCCCGGCGGGGTGGTACCGAGGCCCAGGACATCAGCAAACTTCTGTTGTTGTCGTCGCTTGCAAATATCCAGGATCCTGTGCTGGGCCTGACCAAGGCAGAGATCGTCACCAATCTCTGTGCCCCGGGGCGGGTAATTGAGCGGGTCCCTGAAGTTTTAGCGATCATGCAGAACGAGGTCTGCTGGTACCTTCATCAGGACAACGCCGGGCGAATCTACTTTAAAAATACTGAAAACCTCGTGGCAAAACTCCGGAGTCTTTCAGAATCGTTCAGCGCTGAAGCAGCCTTCAAGGACGTGAAAGAGCGTCTTGAAGAGATCTTTACACCTGATATGAAGGACTGTTACCAGGAGATCGCAGTGCTGCCGGCAATCGATGACCTGACCATCTCCCAGGATAAGGTGACTCTTGTCCTGTATAAGCCGTCCTCGTCGTCGGTTCACCCGGACATCCAGAATTTTTTTAAGAACCTGGACTACAAAAACCGGGTTCTTTTCCTTTCGGGCCAGCGCGAGACGATGAATACGCTGACTCTGGTGGGGAAGGAGTATAAGGCAATCAACGCGATCCTTTCGGAGATGGCGAGCAAGGGAGTCAGGCCGGACGATTATCAGATGATCGCCGCGCAGGAGTTGAAGGAGAATATCGTTCACCGTCTCCTGAGTGCGGCACGGGAAACGTTTACGATCCTGATCTATCCACAGAACGAGGCCCTCAGGACAACGGATGTCATGATGAATTTTGAGGGGAACAAGTGCCGGGGAGAAGAACTGATCCGGAAAACCCTCAAGGAGAAGCAGAAGTTTACCGATGATATCGGCGAGGACCGGCTGAGAGCGAAGTGCGAACAGCGGCTGTTCTCCCAGTCAGTGATGCAGTGGACCGAGGTGAAGCGCCGGGCGGCGATAAACACGAAGTGGCAGTGGCATCACCCGAAGGCGCTTGACGACCTCAGGGATCTGATGGTCAGCAGGGACCAGTGGCGGATCGAGGGGAACTATATCAATAAAGGACCGTTTGAAAAGGAGAAGACATCTGTTCAGGTCACGGTGTGGAGCCGGGACGACGAGACCGGTGAGGTCACGCTGAAGGTCTATCCACAATACGGCGATCAAATCTACTACGATGTTGGGTCGCCTGCGACACCGTCGTCGATGAGAGTGGAGGATCCGAATGCCTTTGTTACAAGCGCGATGGAAGTGTCGTTCCTTTGCGTGGACTCCAAAGGGGAGCATGGAACCGGGGAACCGGTGATATGGAAGAATACGGTGACGCTGAAGAAGCGGGTATACGGGGATGCGCAGACCAAGCAGGTGGAACTGAAAGCGGTGCCATCGGGCGCGACGATCCGGTATACAACTGATGGATCGAATCCAACGAGGGGGGGGATCTATAATGGCGCGTTGTGTGTGGAGCGGTCGTGCACAACAGTTCTTGCCGTTGCCGAGAGGGACGGGGTCTACTCCGAGCCAGTGCGGATCGATATCGACTGGGAGAAGAAAGGGCCAGAGATTGATCTCACGAGGCCCGTTCGATGGAATCATCCCCGCAGGATCACGACGACAAAGGAGTCATACGACCTGATCACAGGGATGAAGAAGTTCGAGGTAACTTCTTTTGACTCTCAGATCAGTATCAATGGGGACGGTACACACTGGGTGGAACTGAATGTCGGTGATGGGATCGGGCTGACGGGCACGCAGATCGAGTCGGTCATCGATGCTCTCAGAGAGATCCACCGGGACGGCCAGGTGAGCGTGGGGTTCCAGTCAATGGCCTTTGCGACCGGAAAAGATCTGCTGGATTTTGCGAGTGCGGAGAAAGTCACAGTAGGTATGGATGAGGTAAAGCAGTGAGCGGAGCGGGGTCAAAAGGGGTCGGTTTCGGGTTTAATCCTGACGAGTCCCAGCACTACTTTCTGGTATCAATCTCTACATCAAATGCGGTGGAGGTCTGGATTTCCGAACATATGTCGTGGTCGCGCGGGATGTGGGATACGAAGATCCGGGCTGTCACAAAGGAGACTGACGAGCGATTGCGAGTGATCCTCTCTCGCGACCGATGGGAGCGGATTGTCCCCGCGGTGACGGCAGAGTTCAACGCCCGCTTAAAGGCGCAGGGGGGCAGGCGCGGCCGGTGGCGGGAGAAGGGGATCACCCCGCTTTCACGTCTATTCGGAAAGGAGCTGGTGCTCCTTGCATGGGCGATCGAGGATGCCGATCCCGGGCGGGTCCAGACGGCAGTTGCGAACTGGATGGGTCTGACACCGGAGGAACGGTGGTGGCTGTATACGATGACGAACGCAGCGACCGGTCAGGCACTCTCGGGGCGGAACCGGGGGTGGCGGGTGGCGGTGCGCTACGCCCTCTGCGAGAACCCTGTAGGGGTGGTGAACGCGGAGGCGCGGGTCGGGCTGATCGCCGGGCTTGACGGGAAGGAGAGAGTGCCCGGGGATAAGAAGCAGGTGACGTTTGACGATCTTGTGAGGGAATAAACCCAATAGAATCATTTTCTTCTGTTTTTTGGATGATGCAACATTTATAGTCGGTGAATCACAACTCTCTGTCATCAACAGGTCTCTGATTCACATGTTCCCCGAAAACGGTTCTATGTTGTCGTTTATCGAGAGCCAGTTCCCGGTCTCGAAGGTATCAAAGGAGAGTTATAAAGAGAGGAAAGCCGTTCAGTCCCAGACACTGACCCAACTAGGGAAGTGGTGGGGGAGAAAGCCCCTCATCCTTGTCCGTGCGGCGGTGATCGGTCTTCTAATGCCAGTGTCCGACAACCCGGTGCGAGACCGGGAGATCTTTCTGAAGATTTTGACGATGGACGACGAGGGAATGTGGCAGCGGAAGAAGGCGAACATCCCGGCGAAGGTGCTCGCCAGGTACCTTTCTCCGCGTGAACGGGCCGAGTACCTCGACGGCGAGCGCCTGCGGAGCGGGCTGTCCCGGCAGGAGAAGGAAACCCTCCAGCGGATGGTCTTTCTCAGGATGAACTATGACACGCGGCTGGAATACTGCAACCGCCCCGAGGAGATCGACGGACCGTCGCCTGCGGCATGGGCCAAGATCAACGCCCACCTCGGGACGCACGCCACCTCGATCCAGGAACTGGTAGAAGAACTCGGCACCCGGCAGTTTGGGGGAAGGCCCTCAGTCGGAGACTGCTTCTGCGGCGGCGGGAGCGTGCCTTTCGAGGCGGCACGGATCGGGTGTGACGTGTACGCCTCTGATCTGAACCCGGTGGCGGCGCTGCTCACCTGGGCGGCGCTGAACATCGTCGGCGGCGGGGAGGGGGTTGTCGCGGAGGTGAAGCGAGCCCAGCAGGAGGTCTACGACACCGTGGACTGGCAGATCACTGAGTGGGAGATCGAGGAGAACGAGCGGGGGTGGCGACCCTATGCCTACATCTACTGCTGTGAAGTGGTCTGCCCGGAGTGTGGGTGGCGGGTGCCGTTGCTCCCGACCCTTGCTGTGGCCGAGAGAATGGACAAGGTGATCGCCGAATTGGTGCCCGACCCCGTACACAAACGCTACGAGATCCACATCCATCGAGGAGTCTCGGCCGAGGCCTCGAAGAAAGCAAAGGGGACGGGGACGATAACAAGCAGGGGTATGATCTGCCCGAACCCCGAGTGTCCAGGGCATGTGACGCCGATCTCCCTTGCGGCGATCAGGCGGGAGCACGCCGGGGGGCTACGACTCTGGGAGAACGACGACATCGTGCCGCGGCCGGACGACGTGTTTCAGGAGCGGCTCTATTGCATCCGGTGGAAGGAAGAGACCGAAGGTAGCAGAAATGGGGTGACCTGGCACTTCTGTGCGCCAACGGCGGCGGACCTTGAACAGGAGGAGCGGGTGCTCGCCCTGCTGAAGGAGCGGTTTCATGCGTGGCAGGAGAAGGGGTATATCCCGAGTATGACGATCGAACCGGGGGAGAAGACCACTGAACCGATCAGGACGCGGGGCTGGACGCACTGGCACCACCTGTTCACGCCGCGGCAATTGCTATATAATGGGCTGTTACAGGAAGAGATCCACTCAAATCAGTATTCTGGCATCATAAAACCGGGGCTCATTCTTGGCGTTGGGAAAAATGTAGATTGGAACTCAAAATTATGTGGTTGGAACACCGGAGTAGATCTACCTCAACATACGTTCTATAATCAAGCATTAAACACTCTCTATACCTATGGGGGGAGAGGCTATTCGTATCTGTATCATAGTTGGATGCTTGGAATACGTGGAGAGAGCATTCATAAAAACTGCAAAGTGGAGACAAAACACTCAGGTCATGGCATCAGTAATAGTAAATACTGGATCACTGACCCTCCCTACGCCGACGCTATCAATTATCACGAACTTTCCGAGATCTTCCTCGCCTGGTACGAAAAACCCTTGAAGGAACTCTTCCCAGACTGGTCCACCGACTCCAGACGTGCCCTTGCAATCACTGGCACCGATGAGGAGTTTAGGAGGAGCATGGTTGAGGTGTATGCCAACCTCACCCGGCAGATGCCCGATAACGGTGCCCAGATTGTGATGTTCACCCATCAGGATGCCGGAGTCTGGGCCGACCTTGCGATGATCCTCTGGGCGGCGGGACTGCAGGTGACGGCGGCCTGGTGTATCGCCACCGAGACTGAGACGGGCAGTCTGAAGAAGGGGAACTACGTGCAGGGTACCGTTCTCCTCGTGCTCAGGAAGCAGACCTCGGAGGAGACCGCCTTCCTCGATGAACTCACCCCTGAGGTGGAGGACGAGGTGAAGCGGCAGCTCGATGCCATGCTCTCCCTCGACGACCGGGACGACCCGAACTTCTCCGACACCGACTATCAGCTCGCCGCCTATGCCGCCGCCCTCAGGGTGCTGACAAAATACAGGAAACTCGAAGACATCGACATCATGCGGGAACTCTACCGGCCGCGGGCGGCGGGCGAGAAGAACCCGCTCGAAGGCGTCATCGAGAACGCCGTCAGGATCGCCTGCGACCACCTCATCCCGCAAGGTATCGATGGCTGGATCTGGAAACAACTCGGACCTGAAGAGCGGTTCTATCTGAAAGGTCTGGAGATGGAATCCCACGGCGAGTATCGCACCGGCGCCTACCAGGAACTCGCCAGGGGCTTTGGTATCCGCGACTACCGGAATCTCCAGGAAAGCAGTAAAGCAAACGAGGCGAGACTGAAGACCGCGTCAGAGTTCAGGAACCGCGACATCGGCGGAGACGGATTCGGCTCCTCCCTCACCCGGCAGGTGCTCTTCGCGATCAGGCAGGCCGTCGATGAGGAGGACACCGCCGCCGGGAAGGTCTGGCTCAGGACGCTCCCCGGGTACTGGGAGCGAAGAAAGGACATCATTGCCGTCCTCAGATACCTTGCGGCCCTCGGGATGAGCGATACCATGCCGCAGTGGCAGGTCGATGCAGAGACGGCCGGTATCCTAGCCGTGGCGGTGGAAGGGGATCATGTTTGATTTTGATCTGCCGGAGCGGCCCGA
The DNA here is from genome assembly GCA_011620825.1 of Candidatus Methanomethylophilaceae archaeon. Taxonomy (GTDB): domain Archaea; phylum Thermoplasmatota; class Thermoplasmata; order Methanomassiliicoccales; family Methanomethylophilaceae; genus VadinCA11. The sequence continues at coordinate 6,959 of WOYN01000096.1, forward strand.
CCGCTCTCTGAAGTTGTTTGAAGCAGAGGAAGATTGGTGGCAATGTGGGTATGTCTATAGCGGGGATCGAGGGAAGTGGCATGGTAGTGTCTGGGATGCCTATGCCGATGGCTATCTTGAGGCAGTCAAGTGCCTCATCACAGCAGTAAAGCGAAATGAGTTAAGCACCGACACCTTCGGCTATCCCATCTTCTTCCTTTTTCATCAGTATCTCGAACTCCGGATGAAGGAGATAATTAGAAGCGGCCGCATCCTCAGTGGGGATAATAGCCAATTCCAGAAAGGCCATGATTTAACCCAGCTATGGGGGGAGTGTAAAAAGATACTGAAAGACATTGATGGGTGGAAAGATTACAATGAACTGGACAATGAAGTACGGCAGAACTACCTGACATTGGATCATTTCATTTGTGAGATGAACCAGGATCCACAGGGCCAGTCTTTCCGATATCCCGTTGATAGGAAAGGCAATAACCTCTTGGATGACCCCACCATCCAGGCTTTGAACGTGAAGAACCTCGCTACAGTATTTGAGTGGGTCTCTATGGAATTGGACGGGATTAGCACTGGCATTGGCGAGGTACGAGATGCGCAGGCAGAGTGCCGGGCTGAATGCGAGGGGGGAGACTACGTATGATTCACCGGTTCTCCTCCCGCCGGGAAAGGCTCGATACCTCCTTCCTCAACAACCGCCTGAAAGGCGCCATCGCCTACGACCGCATCGCCGGCTACTTCAGTTCATCCATCCTTGAAGTGGCCGGTGAGAACCTCGACCAGATCGGGGGGACCGTGCGGATGGTATGCAACTCTCAGCTGGAGGCGATGGACGTCAAGACCGCACAGGCGGCCGTCGGGGCCATGAGAAAGGAATGGTGCGCCACAGAACCCGAGAAGATGGGCGAAGGTTCCAGGTCACGCTTCCAAAAACTCTACGATTACCTGACGTCCGGAAAACTGGAGGTCCGGGTCCTCCCTGATACAGCCTTCGGTCTGATCCACGGAAAAGCTGGCGTCATCACCCGGGCCGACGGTACGAAGACAGCGTTCATGGGAAGCGCCAACGAATCAAAAAGTGCGTGGCGTCTCAACTATGAACTTGTATGGGAAGACGACTCTCCTGAGGCCGTTGTATGGGTACAGGAGGAGTTCGATGCCCTCTGGAACCATCCTGACTACAAACCCCTCTCCGCATTCATCGTCGAAGACATCGGGCGTATCGCCCGCCGTGAAGTCATCTCATCGATTGACGAGTGGGAGAAGAACCCGGATCCCGCCTCAGCCATCATCGAGTCACCGGTTTACCGGAAGGAACTCGGACTCTGGGAGCACCAGAAATACTTCGTCAAACTCGCCTTCGACGCACACCAGACCCCCCAGGGTGCACGCTTTGTTCTGGCCGATATGGTTGGCCTCGGCAAGACCCTCCAGTTGGCAATGTCGGCCATGCTGATGGCCCTCACCGGCGACAGACCCGTCCTGATCCTCGCTCCCAAAACCCTCCTCTGGCAGTGGCAGGACGAGATGCGAGACCTCCTCGACCTCCCCTCCGCCGTCTGGAACGGCAAACAGTGGGTCGACGAAGAGGGGATTGAGTATCCCATGGTGGGTGACGAGGGTATCCTTAGATGCCCTCGGCGGATAGGCATCGTCTCTTACGGATTGATCACCTATGGCTACAGCAATCCGGAGCGGACAAAGGTGCCGGAGCTGCTC
>WOYN01000069.1 GCA_011620825.1 Candidatus Methanomethylophilaceae archaeon
CAGTTGCGCTTGGGCTTCTCAAGTCTCTTAGCAATGTCTCGCCAGATGGCAGCTTCGTTTTCCCTCGATGTCGCCTTAAGATCGAAGATCAAGGCGATCAGCGAGGGGTCTGTTTTGAAACTTACCTTCATGTTCTGACTCTCCCGACATTGGGTGAGGCTGTCGTATGCGGGATTCGTTTATAAAACTTGTCCAATCGGGGTGCGCGGGGAGATGTCGTGCGCATGCGGGAGGATATGCGTTATGTTTAATACTGTTCTCGCATTAGCATCGCTGATATCATGATCAGATTCGGACCTGCGGGAATACCGCTTTCGTGCAAAGGCCGCACCCTCAAGGACGGTATCGAGGATGTTCACAACCTGAGCCTTACCGCCATGGAGGTCCAGATGGTAAGGCCCAGCAGATTCAGCAGATATCCCGAAGACGAAGAGGTCGGAAAGACCATCAAGGATATCGTCGAGGATTTCGTCATCGAGATCATCAGGGGCGACGAGCTGATATGCTCGCCGGACGTGCCCATCGAGGAGGACGACGAGCTGGTATACATGTCGTCCGGCATAACCGACAACTTCGGTTCGCTGCACAATATAGGCGAGGTGGCCAAGAGGATGGACGTCAGCATGTCGATACACACACCGTATTACATGGATCTAGGGTCCGAAACGCCGCTGGCGGAAATGTGCATGGACAGCATCAGGCACGCCGGGCTCATACTCAACGCGCTCGGAGGAGACACGGTCGTCACCAGCCTCGGCCTCTACAACGGGGATTCGAGGGAGGAGACCGAATCGCGTATCTTCGACAATGTGGAGACGATAATGGGCTGGTGGCAGGAAGAGAACCTCAAGCCCAGGCTCGGCATCGAAGTGACAGGCCACCAGGAGACATTCGGATCACTGGACCAGATACTGGACATGTGCGACAACATCGAAGGTATTGTCCCGGTCATCAATTTTCCGCATCACCACTCGCGCACCGAAGGATCTCTCAAGGAGACCAAGGACTTCATGGACCTTATCGAAAAGGTCGAGCCCTACTGCAAAGGCGGTATATATTCCCAGTTCTCGGGAGTGGAGCACGCCGACGGCGAGGAGAAGAAATACACGCCTATAAAGAAAGGCGACCTCAAGTTCGAAACGCTCGCCGACGCGCTCACGGAAACGAGGCCGGAAATCACAGTTATATCATGCTCTCCGCTGCTGGAACACGATGCTATGTACATGAGGATCATCGAGGAGAGGGTCCTCAGCAAGAAGGTGGCAAAAATGCTCAAAGATATGAAGAAGCAGGCGACCGCAGAGGCTCCGGGGGAATGAAATGAATCCGGCCCTGGAATATCTTTCCGAGAAATGCCATGAGACGGCGGCCTCGGTCTCAGACGAGGACAGGGAGAAGCTCGCCAAGCTGGTCACGGACAACCGCAAGGTGTTCATCTACGGCTCTGGACGCTCCGGACTCGTCGGGCAGCTCCTCGCCGTGCGTCTGGTGCAGCTCGGCATCGACGTACATCTTATAGGCGAGATGGCCACTCCGATCATCGGTCGCAACGACCTTACTCTCCTGGTATCCAATACCGGCGAGACGGCATCGGTCGTGAACACGGCCAACATCGCCGGCCGTATCGGTTCTTACGTTGTATGTTTCACATCGGACCCGAAGAGCAAGCTGGCGCACGCCTCGGACATGGTGATCCTGATGAAATCGGGCGAGATCGATCAGAGATACGCGCCTCTGGGAACGATATTCGAGGGCTCCGTTCTCCTGTTCTTCGACAGTTTCGTCGCGGATCTGATGGAGAAATTCGACACCGACGAGGCGCAGATGAAGAGCAGGCACGCCATCTGGGTATGATCATTCGTCCTCTGCGATCACTATCTGCACCGTCTTCGGGATGCTCTTTTCGACGGTGAAGACCATCAACGACTCGTCCGAGGGATCGATCACGATTGCGAACCCGAGACCCTCTCCGAATATCCTGGAGTGCGTCCTTATGTCCACGTCCGAAAGGTAACATCCGAACCCCGGATGCGAATGATACCATCCGATCACGCCGTCACCCGCGCTTCCGTCGATGGATTCGAACAGGTCCTCGAGGGAATCCGGATCGAACCTTACGCTCATGCCGGTAGAATCCAGTTTTGCGGTCGCTGTGTCGCAGGCGACCGAATACTCGCCCTCCTCATCTCTGTAGACCCGGCCCATAACGAGGCCCATGATCTCCTTTTCTTCGGCGAACCCGATATCGGCGTGGTTGGCAATCCTAGATACAACGTTCTCGCCGATGAACAAAGGCACGCCCGGAACGCTGCGTCTCCTGTATTCGCGTCCGGTCTTCTCCGAGGATATCACTTTAGGCATTCTTCTCACCATAGCTGACGCGCGCATCGAACCTGGGTTTATTTTCCAGGTACCATCTGGATGCCCTCATGCACGAATCGGTGCCGTAAGGGCTCATGGGATTCGGGTCCGCCAAGAGGTTCTCCACTCCTTTGACGAAGGATGTCATGTTCGAACCGAAGCTCCAGTTATCCAGAGTTTTCACGCATACGAAACCGCCGTCATTCGGCATCATGATGTTGGGATGGAATATGTCAGTCTTCCATTTTGCCCTGGGCCGTTCGAAGGGATATTCTTCAGAAAGGACGAGGTCGAACCCGTGCTCCCGCGCCATCTCGTTCTCGGAGATTTTAGCGGGAGAATTCATAAGCAGTATGCTCAGCACTATCGGGAACTCGGCGTTGTCCGGAACTTCCGATATCGAAAGTCCGAGGTAGCGGTCCAGTTCCCGGATCTCGTTGTTGATCCTCTTTATCAGTATGGGCCTGGCGAGTCCCATTCAGAAACCGCCTTCCGGATCGGGTATCATCTCTATCACGTCCCCGTCTGAAAGATTCACTTCTTCCACGGTCCTGGAACCGATAAGGAGCTTCGGCCCCTTCCTGAGGACGAACGCCCCCGCTCCCTCTTTCCAGTAGTCTGCGGCCGAGTCTATTATGTCCGATACTTTCTCGTAAGGTTCCAGTTCCATCCTTATGGAGGCTCCCGCCGCAGTGTTCACGACTGTCACTTTAATTGTCATCTTTCATTCTCCTGGTGGTTCGGGCAATCCGGATCGATGTCAAGGGCCACCGTGCCCATGGTACCTGACTCCCCGTCGTAATAGGTTATGCCTCCGGCACAGAGATCGCTCCTTCCGGAGGCCAGCTTTTCAGCCTCCCGCACCTGCATTGCGGCGACTATGGAAGTGGTTGTGATTTCTGCGGCCGTATGCGGAACGAAAATATGGGAATCGCCCGTGCAGGAGAACCTCCGGTCCGCGATCCTCTCGTGGCTGCCATTGCTCGCGCACTGAAGACAGGGGCCTCCCGGTAGCACCACCTGCATTTTTCCCATCATTCCGTCCGTCGCACCGTCGACATAAGGTATTCCGAAATAAGCGGCGTGAGAGTTGACATGCATCCTGGCGGCGAAGTTGTCCAGGCATCCCAGTGCCAGGTCATAGTCCCAACGGTCGAGTTCCTGAACCTTTGCAGTTATCGCCCTCACTTTCGCGTGCGGGTACAGGCCCGCCGCCCGGTTTGCCAGCACCTCGGATTTCAAAAGTCCGTTGTCCTCTTTGCGAAAAAGTACGCATCGGCTCAGATTGGAGTTAACGACACGGTCCGTGTCGACGACGTCGATATTCCTGAAACCTGCGAGGACCATGCATTTCACCGCCTCGTTACCCAGAGCCCCTGCGCCGACGACGAGGCACCGCGAATCGGAGATGCGTTCCATGTCCATCCACCCGATGCGCCTCATTCGGTCGAACCGGTCTGCATCCGGCGCATCAGCTCTCATTAACGGGGGTAAACGGAACGGACAATAAAAACCATACGGCCTTGAAACTCCGGAAAACCGTTTTCAGCCGTCTTTTGATACTTATATCCTTCTCGAGATGTCCGCGGCATGAAGCGCATCACTCCCCAATACGATATGCACGGGCCGTGATCCGCCATGCAGATGCGGGAAGGGCGATCGCGTCTCGGTCTCAGAAGGACCGTGTGTCGGATTTATACGGTGAACGCTATTGTCTGTCATGGCGGAACTTCCGGAGCATTCGCATTGTAAATTCTGTGGCGAGCCCATACCTCCCGATGAGAGATACTGCTCCGAGGAATGCGGATTGCTGCACGAGACACGTACGAAGAGAGAATCCAGAAAGGAGATCGGATTCTTCGCGCTGGCGTTGCTGGCCGTGGCGGCGATCACCGTGGCGCTTTACCTCTTGCGATAAAGCGCGGCCTTTGTTGCTTTTATGTTATGGACCCTCACTATATTGGCCCCGCCGTCGACGGCTATGGCAGCGGCCTTGGCGGAAGCGGTATCGTCGTTGGATCCCAGAGCGGCGGTGAGGAATCTCTTTCTCGATGAAGCGATCAGGATCGGATAGTTGCCCTTGAAGTAATATGCGCTCTGCATTATCTCCGTGTTCTGGGCGCCGGTCTTTCCGAAGCCGATCCCCGGGTCCAGAATGATCCTGTTCTCCTTGACGCCGGCATCCAATGCGACCCTCACCCTTTCGTCGAAGAAATGTTTGATCTGCGGGAGGACGTCTCCGGTCATAATCTCCGAGTGCATGTTTTCCAGCTCGCCGTTGATATGCATTATTATCACCGGAACACCGGTCGATGCGGCCAGTTCGGGCATGCCCCTCCATCTGAGCCCGTAGACGTCGTTGATCATGCTGGCGCCTGCTTCGATGGCGGCCTCGGCAACTTCGGTCTTCATAGTGTCCACGGATATCGGGACATCGCACGAAGGCGCGATTTCCCTGATGACCGGCACAAGCCTGTTTATTTCTTCCCGGGCCGAAACAGGGGTCCATCCCGGACGTGTGGACTCCGCACCGATGTCGATGATCCCTGCTCCCTCGTCGATCAACCTGAACGCATGGTCTGCGGCGGAGTTCAGCTCCGCGTACGCCCCGCCGTCCGAAAAGGAATCAGGGGTCACGTTAAGTATCCCCATCATCACGGGACGTTCGTACGTTATCGAACCCCCGCTCCACTTTGTCGGGAGCATGCGCATCACATCAATTTGTCGATGAGCTCCATGAGATCTACGACCTCGATCTTGCGGTCGCCCTTACCCGAAGCAAGGTTGTTCACGCAGAACGGACAGGAAGTTATGATCATGTCTGCGAACGAGGCCTCGTCGAGCCTGGTCGCGGCTATTCCCAGGGATTCTTCCGGGAACGCGCTCCTTACGCCTCCGCCGCCTCCGCAGCAGTGGCTCAGCTCGCGGTTGTACTCCATCTCCCTGAACTCCAGACCGGGGATTTTGGCGATGACCTCCCTCGGTGCGTCATAGATGCCGCAGTGCCTGCCCATGTGGCATGGGTCGTGGTAAGTGGCCTTGACCCCGTTGAGGGGTTTCAATCTGAGGTCCTTTTTCGCCAGGAACTCGGTGATGTGCAGGATCTCGAACGGGACGTCCACGTACTTGGGGTACTCCGCCTTGAACATCCTGTAGCATCCTGCGCAGGAGAACACTATGGTCTTGACACCGAGCTCTTTAATGGCATCTACGTTCCTCTGGAACATCGTCGTGATGTAGTCCTGGTCGAAGCCCACCCTCTGGAGGACGGACCCGCAGCAGACATCGTCGACGACGGTGAAATCGACACCGAGCTTTTTCAGAACGGACATCGTGGACCTCGAAGTCTCCTTCGAACGGTAGGTGGCCGTGCAACCTGCGAAGTAGCCTATGTCGGCCTTGTGCTTCTTGACCCCAAGGGTCTCGGCCACTCCCTTTTCCTCGCGATACGGGTTTCCGTATTTGACGACGCTGTCGCACATCGCCTTGTGCTTGTCGAGCATGTGGCCGTTCTTCACAAGGTCCGAGCGGCAGATCTCTATGATGTCCACGATATTTACCTTCGAAGGGCATCTTCTGACACAGTCGGCACAGGTGGTGCATGTGTAGAGATTCCTTACGACCGACTCGTCTACAGGGATGTCCCCGTTCAGTATGCCGTATGTGAGGGTGATCCTTCCTCTGGACGATGCGGTGTCCCATCCGATTTCTTTGAAAGAAGGGCATACGCTCTTGCAGAACCCGCACATCGTGCACACGTTGACTGCTTTTCTGACCTCTTCCAGGCGCTCTGTCTTGAATTCGCTCATCTTTACTCAACTCTGGGGATTGTGACGCTTCCGTCCATCAAAACAAGGAATTCCGCGTCCGGGCCGTCCGCAAGCGCGGCGTCCACTGCGTCCTGTACCTTGCTGAAAGGAGTTATGTTCGCCTTTGAAAGTATTTCGGGGTCCAGGTCGGTGACCGCCCAGACATCTGCCCAAGTCATGATCTCGGCCATCTTGGCCGCCTTGTGATAGCCCAGTCTGTATTCCTTCTTCAGGCTCTCAAGAACGACCTCGGGGTCGCTGGAGCTGGAAAGCTGGGTGAGGAACGTGGCGCTGCCTATTCCCTCGCGGCATTTCGATACCATGATGATCTTCCCTCCCTCTTTGAGGGCCCACTTGCCGTTGTCCAGCGCCTTCTGCGACTGATAAAGATCCACGTCCATGGGATAGGGCGCTACCGAGATGACGACGTCCGCCTTTCTCGGGATGCCCACGGAGAACACTTCGTTGGCAAACTCCACCGCCTTTTCGAAAGCCATGTTCAGGTCCCCGCTCACCGCCCGGTAAATGTCCTGGTGTCTGTCCAGTACCAGCTGTATGGAGAATATCTTCTTGCCTTTCACGGCTTTGAGCGCGTCCATCATGTCCTCGTGAACAGGGTTGCCCTCAAGCGCCAGAGACTGCGCCTCCATCTTCATGGCCATCTTGTGGTTGGCTTCGATGGTCTTGAACGACGCGACGCCGGGCAGGAATGATTTGCGTCCCCCTGTGTACCCCGCGAAGTAATGGGGCTCCACGCTCGTTATTATAACCAAGCGGTCAGAGTCCACCGCGACCTTGTTGACCTCCATGGGGGTGCCGTTCTTCGAAGTGCCCAGATTGATGCATTCCGATTTCTTTCCGTCGTGCACGACGATACGGTCTTTCAGGTCGGAATAGTGCTTTCCGAAGATGAAGTCGTATTCCTCGTCTGTAGGGGCACGGTGGTTACCGGTTGCTATGAGGTATCTGGCACATTTCAGGTCGATTATCTCGGAAAGTGCATCCAGCACTTTCGCCGTGGGTGTGGGCCGTGTGCCGTCGTTGATTATGAAAACAATGTCCTTTCCGCCCTTCAGGAAAGATTTCAGGGATTCGGAGCCAATCGGTTTTCCGATGGACTCGCTGATCACATCGTTCGGCGGAAGGCATTTCACATCCTTGGGATAGAACGTTCCGATGAAATTCCTGTCCGGTATCTCGGTAGGTTGCGAACCTTTTCCATACTTAACGTCGATCTTCATTCTGTGCTCTTATCGACAGTATATTATTAAATTTATCCGCGCCAAGGGCGTGTGCAAAGGATATTAGGGCTAAATCGGATACTGTGGCAGATGGCGTCGTTCGGCGAGATCGGAGAGAGGGAGATAATACGCAGGATGCTCAGGGCGGTCCGCCCTTCAGGAAGGGACGGTCCAGGCGACGATGCGGCCCTGGCAGACATCAGCGGACGCCTGGCTATATGCTCCGACGGACTTACGTTCAAGAGGCACAAGCCGGATACGATGACGTTCGAGCAGTTCGGATGGACGGCAGCTGCCGTGAACTTCAGCGATCTGGCATCGATGGGGGCGAGGCCCAACGGTCTGGTCATTTCGCTCATGGTCCCTGCAGACACGGACGAGGAATCGATATATGACATAATGAGCGGCGCCGACCAGTGCGCTGAGTTCTGTGGCACGTTCATAATCGGAGGGGACACGAAGGAGGGCGAAGGCGCCGCGGTGGCCACGGCGATAGGGAGCATGGAGGACAGGGTCCCGATGACGCGCTACGGTGCCGGTCCCGGCGACCTTGTGGCGATAACAGGTCCGCTCGGAGGTCCGGCGGCGGGATGGCACTCGTTGAAGCACGGTCTGGATATAGAGGAGGCCGAAATAGCGCTCAAGGTCCCGGTACCGAGGGTCGATGAAGGCATCGCCCTTTCGGGGTCAGGTGCCGTGACATCGTGCATAGACCTTTCCGACGGCCTCGCCGAGGCCGCTTGGAGCATATGCGGCTCGAGCCGTGTCGGAATGGAGTTCCATCGCGATTTCCTTCCGGAGGGCGAGGGTGTCGCAGAGGTGAGCGAACTGCTTGGAATGCCCAGGGATGAAATGACTCTCTATTGGGGAGGGGAGTACGAGCTTATGTTTACCTTCAAGAAGGATAAGATCAAGGCGCTTTACGGATGCGGGGCTCCATTCACAATAATAGGAGTAGTGGACAACGGAAACTCGCCGAAGATATCGGACGCAGATAAAACAGAGGTATTGGGTCATGGCATCTATTAATCCGATGGTCGAGGCCGCTTATTACACGAGGGAGGAAGGATACTACAAGTGCGACCTCTGCCCGCACCGTTGCCATATCAGGCCCGGCAGCTATGGGAAGTGCGGTTCAAGGTACGGGGAGGACGACATGCTCGTCGCATACACATACGGGAGACTTTCATCCATATGCGTGGACC
>WOYN01000011.1 GCA_011620825.1 Candidatus Methanomethylophilaceae archaeon
GATATGTCGGCCTTCCCGGAACCGCCTAAAGAAACTTCGCATATTACGGTGTCATAGTCGTCATCGGGCAAAGTAAGCATCGAAGGCGGAGCTATGCTGATCTTTTCTTCTATATCCAGTCTGCCATCGGCCCATCTCCCTCTGCCCCTCGATGTGTGAACAAGAACCTTTCTCCCGGCCGCCGTAAGGACATGAGCCAGAAGACAACAGGAGCTTGTCTTTCCTTTGGCACCTGTAACCTCTATCCTAAATCTGTCGTCATCGATCAGCTCGCCGACCGACTGACCGAAAAATTTTCTTTCCTTGAATATTACCCCTTCGAGGAAACTGTCGGGACAGTGTATCGGCATGAGTACCGTATCATACTCTCCCTTGGGGACTTCCGTGGATACAGTGTAGCCTTTCCTTATCAGGCGGTTTATCTCCTCTGTCGGCGTAACCTTATAGACGTCGACGCATGTCACGTCATCTCCCATTTTCGGGTATTTATCGGCAAGAATGCCGCCGCCGTGAACCGTATCCAATATCAGTATCTTCATATTCCGTATTTTTCCAGCTTCTTTACGAGCACTTCTACAAGGCGAGGATCGTTCCCAACGGGCATGGCGTAATGGACGTTGACCTCTCGACCGTACAGGTCGCTGACACCGCCGTAGCTATTCATCTGAATTCCCAATTTCCCGGGTATTTCCTCGGCGAGATGCGCTCCCGAAGCTATAAACAGCGGAAGTACCGCAATATCCGATGCTCCAGACCTTACTGCGGCGGACATGGCCGCTTCGATGGACGGGTCATTGAACTCATTGAATCCGTAATAGACATTTTCATGGCCTCTTTCGGTAAGCCTCTCGGCATTGGCTTCAACGACCTCTTTGTTATATTGAAGCCTGGAGCCGTGACCGATCACGACAACGGAGCATTCTTTTTCCCAGCAAATGTCGCTGATCCTTTCTTCTAAAATATCTGTCAGGTTGGGGTCGTCGCCGAACGGCTGTTCTAAATGTACTGTCACTTCCTTGCCTGCGATAGTCGTTCTTCCGCCGGACGAACTCTCTTGTATATTCAGCTTCCTGGGTATGTCCCTTGTTATGTGCAGTCCGGAGGCTATGAAAAAAGGGATTGCGATGATCTCCTCTATCCCGAAGCCCACCATTTCCTCGGCAGCCACATCTACCAATGGATCAGTGCTTTCGTTATAAGCGGTCCACACAGGTATGCCGGTTCGTTCCTTCAGCGCGTTGGCCTGAAATTCGATCGCCTCTTTATTATGGTTCAGCCTTGATCCGTGACCTATGAATAATATCCCTTTTTTCATTGATACCCCTCATTTCTTTTTTTCTAATTTCAATCCGCCCTCGGAATCATCCGAACGGCGCAATATCTCAATTGCGAGTCTTCTGTAATTTTCCGCCATCTCGGAATCCGGGGCATTCCTTATGACCGTGCGTCCGACTGCCTCGCCTTTCTGCACCTCCCGGTCCCTCGGCAGACGGTATACGACCTCGGTGCCCATCTCATTGGCAGCCTTGTCGATGATTTCGTTTTCACGCTCGATTCCGCGTGAATTTTGTATAAGACCGGAGAACTCGGCATATCCGTCATCGGCGAATCCATTCACCGCCTGACGTATATTGTCTGCCGCGTAGAGCGACATCATCTCTCCAGATGTTACCACGAAAACGTTTCTTGAGTATCCATTGCGGATGGGCATTGCGAATCCCCCGCAAACAACGTCCCCCAAAACATCATAGATGATTATGTCCGGTCTGTATTGTCCAATTACATCCAAACGTTCCAGCTGATTAAAAGCTGCGATAATACCTCGTCCGGCGCACCCCGTTCCTGGCCTTGGACCGCCGCATTCAACGCAGAATACACCGCGCCCGGTGTCGTGTACCGCGTCGGAAAGTTTCGTGTTCCCGTCTCTTATCTGGTCTAACACCGTGGCGGGCGGGAGTCCCTCCATCAGTAATTTAGTGGAATCCGCCTTCGGGTCGCAACCGATCTGAAGAACCCTGTGTCCCATCTCGGCGAAGGCCTCGCTGACATTGGACGATACTGTAGATTTGCCGATTCCACCTTTTCCGTAAATAGCAATTCTGCGCAATGGAACACGGATAGTGTCGACATTAATAATACTTTCAATCGGATTCGTGCTAAATGGATGGGTAATCCATCACATGGGTATCAAAGACCCAGCTGCCTATATAATTCGGCACGCTCAGCTTTTGTCAGGTCCCTGTAGCGTCCGACCTTCATGTTCCCGATTTCTATGTTCATTATCCTGATGCGTCTCACGCCTGTCGCAGTATAATCCAACTCTTCGCACATCCTGCGTATCTGACGGTTGAGGCCCTGTTTCAGGATGATGCGGAACTCCCTCTTACCGGTGGGTTCCACAAAGCATTTCCTGGTTACGTGGCTGCCCCCCATTATAGGTACTCCGGATGCCATGTTCCTAAGGAATTTATCCGTGATATCCTTGTCTACAGTAACAATATATTCTTTCTCGTGGCCGCTGCTTGAGTGCATTATCCTGTCGGCCAGTTCGCCGTTGTTGGTCATAAGGATCAGCCCCTCTGAATCCTTGTCGAGACGTCCGACCGAATAAATGCGCTTGGGATATCCAATAAAATCAATCACATTGTCCGGGTCTTCCGGATTCGAAGTGCAGGTTATACCGACAGGTTTGTTGAAAGCAAGAATGATGTCATCTGTTTCAGGCAAGATCTTCTCACCGTCCACTCTTACATCTGCTCCGGAAGGGACACGGTCCCCGAGCACGGCCGTCCGACCGTCGATAGTAACTCGCCCTTCTTCGATAATACGGTCTGCAGCGCGTCTCGAAGCGACTCCCGAGTCGCTGATGTATTTATTCAGGCGCGCGCCCCTGTCTTCATTTTCGGGAGAAACCATGGGAATCGCATAGCCGAGCATCGTTTAAGATTATTTCTGAAAAATGTAAGTCTTTTTAACCGCCCCGCATATCAGCCAACATGGGCCTATTCAGAAAAAGGGCATCCGGAGCCGTTCTCAGGTACATGGACTTCGACTCGCACTGGGACACGGAGGACCCTTTCATATTCGCCTCCCATCATCAGGACAGCTATCCTAAGGGCAACTTGCAACAGGCCCCGCCGTTGGACATGATCGGCTGGAGAGATCTGGGCCACGACTACAAAAAACATAGCGGGTTCCGTATGTACCACGGCAAGGTCGTTCCGGGGTTTCCCATGCATGCACATTGGGGTTTTGAAACGTTCACCGTCGCCGAAATCGGTTACATCGATACATTCGATACCGAAGGCAACCAATCAAGGTTCGGTTTCGGAGATGCACAATGGGTTACTGCCTCAAGCAAATATCAACACTGTGAAATGTATCCGTTGTCCTTTCAGGACCGCCCCAACCCGAACGACATTACCCAGATCATGATTAATCTTCCACTGGAAAGGAAGGGGTCTGTAAACAGAGTTGATATGCTTTGGTCCAATAGCATTAATACTTTGGACAATGAGGACGAACTTGGTAGGAAAACAAAGACAATCGTATATGCTGGCACATATGGGGGAGTCACTACTCCCGTACCCAATCCCAACTCATGGGCCGCGGACCCGGAGCACGGAGTCAGAATAATACAATTCTATATGGACCCCGGGGCGGAAATCATCATTCCTCCATCTTCCGATAGAGTCTCCCGCAATTTGTACTTCATATCAGGCAGCAGCGCAGACGTGAGCGGATTTACGGCGGACGCCGGTTACCGCATCAAACTACGCCCCGACATTGAAATTCCGGTTAAAAACGGCGACGTCAGATCACGCATGTGGCTTCTCGAGGGTGTTCCGATCAAACAAAAAATGTCTTCCTACGGGCCGGTTGTTCTCAGGAACGACAAGACCGTACGCGAGGCTTTGAAGGACATCCGGAAGGATGAGTATGAGATATGGCCTTGGAACATTATCGATAAAACCCAGCCGCTGGGCGCCCCCAGATTCATCATGTATGCGGACGGCCGCGAAGAGTACCCCGATGGGAAGCCTGAAGGATTCGAGCCTTCGGAAAAAAGACTGGTTCATAGCAAAGAGTAAGGTATCTCCGTCCCGAATTTGGATATGCGACTTATCTTTGATATCAGAAGATCGGTCAGAACCTTGTCGCAGCATATCAGCGTATCGTTGCCATGCATCGACTCCAGGATACATCCCTCGTCGGCCCCAAAAAAATAATCTATCGGTAATTTTGAAATTTGCACGGACTTCCTTGCCTTTGTACCATAAACGCCTGTTGCAGAACTGCCGGTACTGGATATCAGAGAAGAGAACTCGTCCGGGTCCACGTCCCCATCCGCAGGAAGTATGTGCACGGTTCCCGGATTCTCGGATGGCACTGCCTTTGCAACCAGTTGCGGCAGAGTTTTAGGATAGGGTTCCGCGGGGTCTCCGACGAGTTCGGACATACTGACGTTCATGTCATACATCGCCGGCTCGACGAGCCCTGAAAGATAAACGTCTGAAGTATTATCGTAGAAACCTTCCGAGTCCCCCGAATAGATATTGCGTCCGCCTCTGAGCACATGTATCTCATCTGCCCAGGAATATGAAAGGTCGACATCGTGAGTGGAAAATATCACAGTGGTTCCGATATGATGGAGCTCGTCCGCCAGCTCAATAAGTTCCTTGGACATCTGAGGGTCGAGACCCGCGGTGGGCTCGTCCATTATCAATACCTTCGGGTGCATGGCCAGCGCCCCTGCGAGGACAACCCTCTTCTTCTGACCATAGGACAGTTGCATCACGCTACGGTTCCCAAGGGACTCGATGCCCGTCAAATATAGGGCTTCCTTGACCCTTTCATCCACCGTCTGAGTGTCCAAGCCCAGATTTTTCGGGCCGAATGCTACGTCATCGGATACTTTTGGAGCGAAAAGTTGGTCGTTAGGGTCCTGCAGCATAACCGCAACATCGGAGCGCAGATTCCTGAGCGCCTTTCCGCGGTACGGCATCTTTTCGCCGCGGTAGTAAATTTTTCCCTTGGTTGGCCTAAGAACTCCGTTCAAATGGTAGAAAAATGTAGATTTTCCCGCGCCGTTAGCGCCCATTATGACCGTTCTTACGCCATCTTTGATTGTGATGTTTACGTCTGCCAGGGCATTCCCGCGTCCTCCCTCGTATTTAAAGAACAGACCTTCAGTGCAGAACAACGGCACGCTCAGAGGACCAGCTCCTTGATCTTTATCTCTGTCCCATACTCTCTTAACGCATCAAATGCCTCCAAAACAGAGCTTTTCAGGCCACTGTCGAAGATTATCAAAGAATCGTGGTTGACCATGGCCTCCCTGATGCACCCCTCTATCCCGTTAAAATAGAAATCAACCCTGAGCTTCGATTCGGAAACCGACCTGCGGGCCAATGACCCATAGACCGCAGTAGGGATTCCCTCCCTGCCGATGGCTTCCTCAAGGGCGGCCTGGTCGATCCTGCCTCCTTCCGTCCGATACATATAGACCGTTCCGGTGAAGGATCCGACAGGGAACAATTTGCTTACCACTTGGCTCATTGTCTTAGGATATGGCCGAGGCGACCTTCCTCTGAGTAACTCCATGTTATAGTTGATGCTGAAGATCGACGGTTGCTCCAGACCGGAAAGATAGACAGACGAACGGTCGGAGAAGAACTCTTCCGGGCCTCCATCGAATACAATGCGACCATTGCGCATTACATAAAGATCGTCCACCCATGGATATATCAGATTCACATCATGTGTTGAGACCACGACCGTTATTCCTTCCATGTTGAGGGAATTGGTTATCTCCATAACTTCCCTTGACATCTGAGGGTCAAGACCTGCCGTAGGCTCGTCGAGGATCAATATCTTTGGATACGACGCCAGCGCGCCCGCCAGAGACACTCTTTTTTTCTGACCGTAAGAAAGGCGCTGAACAGGTACTTCCGCGAATTCCAGCATCCCGACGCGATCCAGGGACCGCTCTATCCTTTCTCCCACTTCTTCGCGCGAAAGACCTGAGTTTAGAGGGCCGAAAGCCACATCCTCCTCGACGGTTGAAGAAAATATCTGATCGTCGGGATTCTGGAGAACAACTGAAACATCGGAACGGAGTTCGGAAAGAAATGCCTTGTCGTAAGATATCGGTTCGTCTCCGTAAAGCACTGTGCCAGATAGAGGCTTGTATACCCCATTGAGCTGATAGATCAGCGTTGACTTCCCACACCCGTTTTCTCCCAAAATCGCAGTTCTCCTGCCGTTGGCGGTCCTGAAATCCACTGAATCTATGGCGTTGTACTTTGCGTTGCTGTATCTGTAGCTGACCTTCTCGGCACGCAGGTCCCTGGCCATCAAACCGCCCCCAGGATAATAGCCGCCATGTTCGGGGAGGGTGCGAAATATCCGAAAATGTAGAGCGCGGTACACACCATCGCAGTGACCATGGCCCAGTAAAGCCCCACTTTGTTCGGCATCCTGTAAATCGGAAAACTGCCGACATAGTTCCTGCTCTCCAAAGCAGGCTGGGAACGTTCAGCTATCTCCAAAGATGTAATGAAGACATTCACAAGTATCCCTGCGGTTGTAGACATGGAGCGCCTTGCCCCGTTGAAGCCCAGGCGGCATTTCGCCGCGTTCCACATCACTTCGGCCCTCTCAAGGAGAAGAAACGCGTATCTATAAACAAGAACTACTATCTCGATGACCTCTTTCGGAATCTTCAGTTGGCTTAGAGCGTAGGCAATATGCGGGATGGGCGTAGAAGATGCGAAAGAAAGCATCAGCGTTACGCCGGCTACCGCACGGAACATGATGAGCCAGGCATGGTTGAAACTGTTGGCGGTGATATGGATGTCAATCCACAGTAACTCACTGGTACCGCTGAGCAATACTGCCGGTTCGGAAGGATCTCCGAGTATCGAGACCATGCCACATCCGATGGTCATTATCAGAATCGCCTCGAGTATCGCAAGCCCGATTATCGATGGCAATCTGAAGTTGGTAGAATAGGCCATCAGACCCAGACCTATACAGAATGTGATGATCGGGACAAAGATATTGTCGGATACGAGTGCTAATATCAATAGTGAAAATGTAAAAAGAAGTTTACCTAGAGGCGCCCAGTGGATCATCCTGGAACCATATGCCAGGACATCCATCTGAACTTGCTCCGACATGATAATCCATCCTCATTGCTTTTTCAGCAGTTTTCCTTTCCTGGCCTTGTCGACGGCATGAAAATACCCCACAATGTAACCGATTATTATCGCGCCTATGGCGGCTTGAAGTGCAAAAAGCGTGCTTTCGGTCTCGCCCGGCAGCTCATAGCTTCCCCATATACCGTCCCACCACGGTTCATAGCTAGGATCGATCTCGGCGATAGCATCCCCGCCCTGATCATCGGCACCTGAGAACTCGAACCCGTTTGCTGCCCCATAAGCGAGAATTCCGACGACCATCGCGGCGATAATCGCAAAACCCAGAAAATAAAAGGCCTTGTCGGTTATCT
The DNA here is from genome assembly GCA_011620825.1 of Candidatus Methanomethylophilaceae archaeon. Taxonomy (GTDB): domain Archaea; phylum Thermoplasmatota; class Thermoplasmata; order Methanomassiliicoccales; family Methanomethylophilaceae; genus VadinCA11. The sequence goes on from WOYN01000011.1 coordinate 7,514, forward strand.
TCATGCTGATGCGGCCTCCTCACATTTGGGCTCCAGCCCGAATATCTGCGGTCTGGTGTCTGCGAGGTACTTGGCAAACATAGAGAAAATTATTCCCTCGATAAACGCCAAAGGTATCTGTGTTACGGCAAATATCGTCATAAAGTCGATAAATGCAGTTCCGTAACCTGTGGCGTTGCCGAAGGCCAAGGTAAGTTGCAACGCTGTAACTATGTAAGTTACAAGGTCCGCCACTAAGGCCGCGAAGAACATCGAGACAGGCACGCCGACTTTTGCACGTCTGAGGGCATGCCATATGAAGAACGCCGCCGCGGGACCGGCTATGCCCATCGAGAATATATTCGCGCCCAGCGTGGTTATTCCTCCGTGAGCAAGAAGCAATGCCTGGAACACCAGAACGATTGTCGCAAGGAAAGCCGTGCAGGAAACGCCGTAGAGCACCGCGGACAGCCCTGTCCCGGTAGGATGCGAACTTGAACCGGTCACAGACGGCAACTTAAGCGATGACAGCAAAAAGATAAATGCACCCGAAAGAGCTATTATCATCTTCTGCTCCGGGTTCTCTCTTATGACCTGGGTTATTTTCTTTATTCCGAAAAACACGATAGGCAGCGCGATTATGAACCATACCAGACACCATTGCCATGGTAGGTAACCTTCCATTATGTGCATTTTATTTCACCTTTTTCCTAGAGCGAAAACTCTCCCGAACCCCTCGGATACATCGATACCAAATCGTGATGGATGATATATCCAGTATGTTTATAATATGTTGGATTAGTATTCCAACCCATATCCGTTCAGACCTCGCCTCTGTAGTATATCATCGCATTGCAGATCGCCGCAGCAATGTTACTGCCGCCTTTCCTGCCCCTGGCAACAATGAATGGAATCCCCGCCTCCATGATCAGCTCCTTGGCCTCGACAACATTGACAAAACCGACAGGTACGCCGATTATCAGCACTGGCTTCACTCCGCCGTTCTTGATCATTTCATCAAGTTGGATCAAAGCAGTTGGAGCGTTCCCCACCACGAATA
>WOYN01000071.1 GCA_011620825.1 Candidatus Methanomethylophilaceae archaeon
GCATCGTCTCTGACTCTGCCCATTGGATAGCCGAGATTGTTTTGTTTTCTAAGATATCGGAAAAGAAAGATAATTTATTCTCATGGGGCAACGAATTAAGGACCTTCAACGTCTTTTCACCCGAATACCCCATGAATGTGTACAGTAGCGGGTCATTCTTTCGAACCGTACCGACCAGTACCCAGTTGCCTGTGAACTCCCTCCTCTTGTCCCTCGGGGCCTCCAAAGCCTTCCGGAAGAACGCCGATACCATCCCAGGTCTGAGATTTCCGTATAAGGTCGTTCAGTATCGTCCAGATGGATGTCCTATATTTTGCGGAAAACTCCGATACTTTCTTGCAGGCCTTCAGTTCCGGGATCGATTCGACCGAAAGGGATTCTGTTATGCACTTTGCGATATAGTTGATGGACCGGCATATCTTTTGAATCCCAGCCTTTCGTTGGTGAATCCATATATGTCTATGAAACCGACACGCCACATCGGAGAGACGAATTCCAGTTGCTGAGGTATCAGAGGGCTAAGTATCGAGCGGGTGTGATCATCGGCAATCTGGACAGTATATATGGCTTTTCCCGTGCCATTTTATCTTCGGAGGCGTCTCAAGATAAAGAAGGACGCGGACCGCAGAATAGCCTGATTCAGCGGATTCCTCGACACTGGCCTTTGCGTAACCGCTGTCCAATCTCTCGTTGAGACGTGCGAAGAATCTATTGAGGCCCTACATCGGGTGGTGATGAAGGGGTTGGACTGTGCGGCGGTCATCTGTTTCCGGTCTGTCGTCAGTGTGAGGAAGAACATGTACGAGTACGTCCCATCGGCTTTCTCTCAGATATCCTGATCTTTTTGGGAATCCTCGAGAGGTCTGCTCTCTTGAACGATTGGCGCGAGGTCTATTGCGGATTTCCTCTGCGAGATACGGGTATTGCCATTCTCACCCTCTCTCTCTGTTGTCCGCGTTGAGGAACAGGTTGTAATAATTACATTCGATATGATTTAAAAGGTCAGGCAATAGACTATAGGATTTATTTTTACAGACAACACATCGTTTTGTAATCGATAGCGGTTGTCCCTGCAAGAAGGAAAGCATCTGGAATCCTTATTGTATGATTGTCTGTCAAAGTTCTATCGCGAAAAAGAGGGCATTTTAAAAATCAGAAAAAAGCAGTCTAGGGAGGCGAGAAGAAATAACCCCATCCCGTTCGCCACTTTCCAACGTCAGCGCTCGGTTATTTTGAATTCAATTTTTCATTTCCGGGCGTTTTCCAATTGATTCTCGCACGGGGACGGTTTTCTTCAGGACATGCGACCACTGTGACGGTGCCTTTTAGGAACCCTCGCTTACCGACCCCGAAGACGTTCTCCCTCCGACAGTCGGTAGGCAGTAAAGGCCGCCGAGACACGGGAATACCGTTAATTATCATCCCGCATATACCGCGGATGTGGAAAACATATGGCATGACATAGACCCGAGCAGGATATCCCCCGATGATTTCATCGTCGTGGTGGAGATATCCAAAGGCAGCAAGAACAAGTACGAACTGGACAAGGAGACGGGCCTGATGATATTGGACAGGGTCCTTTACACCTCCACTCACTATCCGGCCAACTACGGTTTCATTCCCAGGACGTTCGCCGACGACGGCGACCCGTTGGACGCACTGGTGCTGTGCTCCGAGCCCATCGCCCCCATGACGCTGGTCAGATGCTATCCGATAGGCGCCATAAAGATGATTGACTGCGGCGAGAACGACGAAAAAGTGATAGCGATACCCTTCGGAGATCCGATGTTCAATTCGTACATGGACATTTCGGAGCTTCCGGAACACATATTCAACGAGATGGCCCACTTCTTCACCGTCTACAAGACCCTTGAGAACAAGGAGACGGCAGTCGACGAAGTGATAGGGTCCGAAGATGTAAGGGCGATAATAAAGCATACCCTCGAGAGCTATAGGAAGCGTTTCGGTCGATCGCATCCCTGAGCCGGGACACATCGAGTCGCATGATCCGCCGAGCCGCCCGGCAGCGCTTTTTCAAGTTCGCCCCGGGATTTTCTCAAATTTCTTCGAACCGAGATATCTAGGGCCGGCAAGCCGTAGCATAAGATACGTCAAGTCCTGCGGAAACAGCCGGCCCGATCATCCGGACATGCGGTTTCGAAGGTGCGGTGCATTCGGTATTCGATTCTGCTTAACGGTTCTTAATGCAGCGCTCGAAAAGGCCTTCTTTTTTAGCCATAAGCTGCATGGACAATTATCATAACCGGTCATAAAAATGCCGGCGAAAAAATCTTAATGACAGGCACAAGAATCACCCGCAACATCGCTCCCGGATCTGCCCGATGTCACGACGGCGACGGCGGACAGCGCGGCGACTTTAGATCGATAAGATCGCCGGCGTGACCACGGTCACGAAGACGGTCTTCACATCCGTGTCGGCAGACACCGGCATGGAAAGGCCTGCATTCAAGGACCATTCCGTCGCAACCATAACGGACCCCTTCCGTCTTGCCGGTAAGACCTTCACGGCGGATGCCGACGACCCACGGTATGGAGCCAAGCATCGCCTCCCGCTCAGGGCAACGACGACCTCGTTCCATATGCAGGGATAATCGCAGCCGTCATCGCGGTCATCGGAGTCGGTGTGATATCATCCATCAGGAGGACTAAGTCGGGAAAAACCTCCACTCAGGGAGATAGCCCTCGCCGCGGTAACCCGACGGGGGCAAATATCTATCCGAACACTATGAGAATCCCCATCCGCGCAAAACATGCGTTTCTATGATATCGGCGGTCGCGAAACCGCAGCGTCGGCCCGTCCGGCCGTTTTTAAGAAGACTGGTATTGCCGATACCGGCCTAAGAAACGATTAATTATAGAGAAGCGTGTATGCGGTACGTGAGAAAATGGAACTGAGGGAGATCGTATCGGCACGCAGGTCGTATTACGGCCTGGGACGCAACGTGGGAACAAGCGATGAAGATATCATCAGCGCCATAGAGGATGCGGTCAAATATACGCCATCAGCCTACAATTCACAGAGCCAGTGCGTTGCCGTTATGCTCGGTTCCGAGCACGAGGAGCTATGGGGGATAGTAGAGGCGGCCCTCAGGAGGAAGATCGGGGACCAGCGTTACCAAGGACCCACCGAGGAGAAGATCTCGCGCTTCAGGTCCGCTTACGGAACCGTGCTGTTTTTCGATAACATGACAAGGACATGCGAGATGGGCGACAGTCATCCTTCCAATGTGGGAAATTTCCCTGTTTGGGCGCAGCAGTCCTCGGGAATGCTCCAGTATGTCGTCTGGACCATGCTGGAGGACATGGGGCTCGGAGCATCGGTCCAGCACTACAATCCGCTGATCGACAAACAGATAAGGGAGAGATGGAGCCTGCCGTCGGATTGGAAGCTGATCGCGCAGATGCCCTTCGGGAGCATCGAGTCCCCCGCAGGAGAAAGGTCTCTCGAACCCATCGGGGAGAGGTTGAAGATCTTCAGGGGCAGGGAATTGAACAGGGAACAAGACGAGCGGGCCGGGACGCCGAATTAAGGACACTTAAACTTATTTCAATGAGCCTGTAATCCGGTCTGTTGATCTCTCCACAGACACATACTTTCTTACCGGTCGAAGCCCCCGCCCCGGGATGATCATCGCATCCAACCACTTAAGTGGCCAGAGGACCTTGCAATGGAAGGAGCCAGATGCTTTTATTTGAAATAACATTGAAACTTAAAGTCACAACAGGCCCTCAATCTGCTTTAAGTACATTTAATCCGCTACTATATCAAAACACTATATGTGTTCGGGGGGAAGAAGTTGAACTTGAAAATTGTAATGGCGGTTCTGATCGCGGCCTTCATGGTGGTGCCGTTCGCCGCTTCGACGGACTACGTGACGGCCGCCGTTGAGGATGAAGAGACACCGGGTATGGCCGTAGGCGATGCCTGGGGAGCTGATTACTCTGCCGACAAGGACGACCTGATCGAATTGTTGCTCGACGGCGAAGAGGTGCCTCCAGAGGATCAGGATACGTATGACTCCATCTATGAAGCCATAGATAAAGCGAATCTTGACGCGGCACTGATAATCGAGGTCATTCGTGCCGATGAAAGCGGATACACCATCTCCGTCGACGGCGGAATTCTCATCGAGCTGTCCGTCGGATTCGATGACGAGATCGAAGTCGGCGATGAAATGTACGATCTGAATGCCGATGCATCCTTGAAGGCGGTCGTCGTTTTCCAGGGCCTGGTGAACCTTGATGCGGACTGCAACGTGACGAGCGTCGACGTGACGATCGACGCCTACATAGACGCGGAACTGACGACGAACTTCAGTATAATGAATTATATCGAGCTTATGAACGATGAGACGGGGGAGATGGAGTTCGGATATGTCTTCACAGAAACCGACAACACTTCGGAGCTGAGGGCGGGATTGTCTGTCAGTTACAGCATGTACTCTACCGGAGACTCGGGATTGACCACGATTGAAGAGCTGGACGATGTGAGTTACATACTCACGCTCGACGGCAAGCAATCTGTGGTCGCATCGGTGTTCGCCAACATCGACGGTGAAATCGCCGAGGCGCTGATAAACTCGATGCCCGAGGATTCCGACTACAGTGACTTCATCATCGACGAAGACACGGTCCAGGCCAGTATGACAATGGGTGACACCGAGGTAACGGACATGGAGTTCTCGTTGCTGGCCGAACGGGACGGCGATAACGGAGACGGGACGTTCGGGTACGATTTCTATCTCAATGATATGCACCTCGGAACGATGGATCTGAGTCCGGACGACCTGCCTTACTATGAATCGATTGCCGATATAGAGGTGGACCCGGATTTCGAATACTATCTCGACAGCACGGAGAAGGGCGAAGTACGTGGCGCTTTCAAAGATATACTGTCCGCCTATAACAGATCCGCATCCGGCCTGAATTTCACCGTCACTTACGATGTCGATGGAATCGAGACCGTACAGACGGTAGGATTCAATAAATTCGTCAACCCTCCGGCGGTTCCGGACAAGATTGACGGAGAAAGCACCATGAAGTGCGTGGGATGGATGACAGAGGACGGTCTCGAGTGGAATGCCGGTTGGGGAGTGAAGGGGGACCTCACTCTGTACCCGGTGTACGCCGAGGAGTTCACCGACGTGAGCGAACTGATGGCATACATGGCATCGGGAGCGTCTGATAATCCCGCCTACGGGCACATCAGGATCGACGGTGCGGACGGCCTTGCGGACTTCCTCAGTTCCGGGGATTTCGGATTCTACGGAACTCTGTATGTGGACGTGTACGACGATGACGGCAAATATCTCTTCTCGTGGACGATCTTCAACGACGGCACAGCTCTCGATCCTGACACGGTGATGGACTTGAACATAGTCAGCGAAGAGCTCACCGACGAAGATCTGGAGGCGCTGTCTGATCACCTCCTCTCCGGAGAGACCAGCTTCATGTACATCGACTTCGCGGCATCCGGACTGATGCCCGGCAAGACCACGGTGACCTATAACGTCGGCGACAAGTTCGCAGACGGAACGGCCCTGCAGATCTACTATGTCATAACCGACGTAGACGGCAACATCATAGGTCTGGAGCCTGTAAGGAACGCTACCGTCGTAGACGGAAAGGTGACTTTCGACCTCGACCACTGCTCAGGCTACGTGCTTTCTGCCATCTCGGTGCCGGACTCGGCCGATGACAACACGATGCTCTACATCGGAATAGCCGTCGCTGCGATAATTATAGTCGTTGCCGCGGCCGTGCTGTTGCTGCGCCGCAAGTCAGGAAGCGCCTAAACCCTAAAAACCGGGGCTCAGGCCCCGGCATCATCTTTATTTTCGATCTTGGAGATCCTTCTTATCAATCCACGGTACGACTCATACTCTCTGCTGGCTTCCCGATGCAGGGAGTTCGCTTTGATTTTTATGTCATAGGCTCTCTTCTTGCACTCTTCCGCTTCCCTCTCCAGCCTGATGCGCTGAGATTCGGCGCGTTTTTCTCTTACGCGCATTCCTTTCGCAGACTGAGAGTGCATATGCATCTGGTTCCTCTCGTTGCTGAGGTCCAGCGCATCCCTGCTCTTCCTGTCGTCATGGCGGGATTTCCAGGCGTTGGCCTTGTCTTCGGAGTTGGCGGCCTCCCGTGCGCATTCGTCCCTCATCTTTAACGAGTTAGATGCTCTAGCGGAGAGGTTCTTGGCCTTTTTTACGAGTGCAGAATGCTCCCTCATAAGACGATCGGCCTCTCCCGAAAGATCGTCGGCGGACGCTCTGCGCTCCTCCGCTTCTTTTTTCAGGTCTGCAAGCCCGTCCATGGTCCAAGATGACGATATCGGATTTAACTTTGACCTGCAAAATGGTTTATCGGAAACCGCGTATACATGTCACATGACCGACGATAGCTACAAAAGGTGCAAATCGTGCCGCTTCTGCATTCATTCCGACACTATTTGGAAATGTTATTTCACGGGAATGGACAACGGGCCCGAAGGAAGATGTGCCAGATACAGGCCCGGAATATGCGAGAGCTGCAATTATTACAAATTAACCGACGGAAAGGAATTCTGCAATGCCACTTCGAGGGAGACCATATGTTTCGACGTATGTCCCCTCTATGAGCCAGGCTTCAGGTCAGGATGAACGGTTACGCTCTTTATGGCCCTCCATGAGGTCCTTTACGCCGGTCTTCGCGGAGCTTCTTCCGGTTAAAACGTTCTTCGCAGATTCGGGAATGCCGTGCATGACTATATTATCGGTCACTCCGACAGAGGACCTCATCCTCCTCCTTACGAACGAGTAGGATGTTTGAAGGTTTGTTATCACGGAGTTCATCATATCCGTGATCTCATACAGATTCTCATTGACAAAAGAGTTGCGATTTGTGTAAGCATCCGAGCACCGGCACTCTTTATCTTCACATGCTGTCCCCCGATTCTCCATAAAATCTGAATAACGTGCCAGGAAGGGATTGTACGTATTATCCATATAATCCTTGTCCAGGTCGTCGACGGCATCTATCAGATAGACTGTCGCGGTCAGGTCTACAAAAAGTTCCCTGAGGTGCCCATCAGAGGAATCTCCTGCTATATCTTCTAAGGATTTTGAAAGTGCCAGACCGAACTCCGACCCCATTCTTACGGGGTCTGTGCAACCATCGAGCTCCATCTGTCGCAATCTTGTGTATCCGTCTCCCACCATCTTGTCGTATTCCGGATACAATATTTCCGCCTTATTTATTGCACGGTTAAGCGCCAGAGATATGAATTTATTTCTTTTTGAGGGTTCGTCGTAAGTGTCGTCGACAAGTTCCCACTTGGTAAGCAGGATCGTATACCCCGCCATCTTCCTCATCAGGTCCGACTTCGCATACGGACCGCGGAAAACACATGTCAGACTGTTTTTCGTAGGGCTGAAGTCGAGTACTTCTCCGGAGAGCGAGTTCAACAGGATGGTGTTGAACGTCATGTCATAGTTCACGGCAGCGGTCGAGAAAAGACCGAAACCGTGTCTCAGCTCATGGCATGTTTCGCAGTAATATCTGCGGTAATCTGCCAGGTCAGGCGCCGACATGCGGTTGTAGAGGGGTGTGGTGTATCCCAACATATTCCACCACCCTAGAAGGGTCAAACCTTTAATATATTCGTACGAGGTTCGAGAGCAACATTCCCGATACAATGTATCGGTTGGTGAAAATCATGTCAAGTGCCTCTAAATCCGAGAACAAGGTCGCGAACGAAGCGGCGAAGGCAGAGAAAGAAGCTGTCGGATCCAAGCCTGAAGATAAAAAAGACTCCTCCGGAGAATGCAAGGGCGACGGCGCAAGGGCCATGATGGCCAACAAGCTCTACATGCGTCAGCTCCCCGATGTTCTTCCCGAGAACTACAACGAAGCTATGACGGAGAAGGCACACCACGGGAACAGACCGTGCTACGATTGCTGCACCGAGAAGGGCTATTGCAGCCCCGGATGCACCGTGTGCCTCATAGCCGCCGCCGCATGTTGCTGTCTGCTTTGCTGCTATACGACCGATGGATTCAACGGTGTATGGACCTATTGGCCCAACTGACCTCGATCCGGACGGTTTGAAACGGTGATGCCGTGAAACCGTACATTGCGATCCTTATCAAGCCCACCCTGGAGTGCAACCGTTC
>WOYN01000080.1 GCA_011620825.1 Candidatus Methanomethylophilaceae archaeon
CCCGTCCATAGACAGTACCGTGCCTGCCATTTTTTTGTTATCAGCCAGCAGAGAGGCCGCATGGGCCCAATGATGCTGGACGTCTACATAGGGTATGTCATATTCTTCTACGAGTTTTCTGCTGACCCTGCGGTTCGAATACCCGGGATGGAGGTCTCCGGCCACGATCTCGGGGGTGGCGCCCGTTAGGTTCAGGAGGTTCCGGATCGAACTTTCCAGATATTCGGGGACGCCGATGCTGGCACCGTGGCCGATGTACTGCGTCTGATATATCTTCGAACCTTTGGAGACCGCGCCGGTCAGATTCTCCTGCGCGCCTATCCCGACGACGTTGCCACGAAGCTCAGGATCGGTCTCTATGGATGATGGGATGTTTCCCCGTGATTTACGTATGAAGTAGGAATGGCCCTTGTAGATGCGCAATACGCTGTCGTCCGCGCGGTTGATTATATCCTGATTGTGAAGAAGGTACATGTCGGCGCCCATTTCCAAAATCTCGGAATCGTCTGTTATCATCGGTTCGCCCGGAGGGTTGGCAGATGTCATCACCAACGCATCTTCCCTCATATTGTCGAAGAGCAGATGCTGCATTCCGGTGTAAGGCAGGAAGATACCGATGTTGTCAAGTCCCGGGGCTACATTCTCGGGCGCATCGTTCTTGTCCACCAGGACGATGGGGCGGTGCGGGGACATGATCTCCCGTATCTCGTCATCGTTCGGTCTGCCGTATTTTTTCAAGGCGTCCATGTCGCGGGCCATTATCGCAAAAGGTTTCTGCGGCCTGTCATACCAATCCCTGAGACGGCCTATATTGTCCAGGGTGCAGCATATGTGCATTCCTCCCCAGCTCTTGGCGATACCGATATTTCCGTCAGAGAGCATGCCCGCGAAAGTCTGTATGGGATCGCCCGAGACCACACTGCCGTCATGGTCAAGAAGGTAGTATGAAGGGCCGCATACAGGGCAACATATTGTTTGATGATGGAACCGTCTCTCTGCAGGGTCGTCGAACTCCTTCCTGCATTCCGGGCAGACAGGGAATTCTGACATCGACGTATTCTGTCTGTCGTAAGGCAGAGCGGACAGCAGAGTGAAGCGCGCCCCGCAGTCGGTACAAGAGGTGAATGCATATCCCGAACGCCGTCCGGGAGACCTGATCTCATGGAGGCATGTGTCACATATCGCCGTATCCGTAGGGATGGATACGCTCTCACCACCCGACGAAGATCCGACAATGGAAAATTCTTTGAAGTGGGGCATCTCCATCTCCGTGACAGAGACATCCTCTATCACGGCAAGCGGAGGTAGATTGTCATATAGTTCCCTGAGCAGGCCGCCGTCGCGTTCGGCCTCTATTATGACGTCGGAACCGCTGTTCCACACCCTGCCCCGGATGCCCAGCTTGGATGCCGCACGGTATACCGCGGGACGGAAGCCGACGCCCTGGACTGTTCCTTTGATCAGTATGCGTACTCCGCTTGGTTTCGTCATGGCAGTAGTTTCAGATGCTTGAGCGACCCCGCGGTCTCGGCGACGTCCGAGCATCCGCACTCGCCCGCTTTGATCCGGGGGAGCCCCGTCTCAAGCAGCTTGGAAATGTAGTTCAGGCATTTTGCCATCGTGTCCGAGACCATCTTTGTGTCGACCGGCTCGTCCTTCCACATGTCGTAATCGGTGACGGTCGCGAGACTGCAGTAGCACATACCCAGCTCTTTGGCGAGCTGGCATTCCGGCACGAGAGTCATTCCTATTACGTCGGCATAGTTTCTGAACATGTTGCTCTCTGCCTTGGTTGAGAACCTAGGGCCCTCGATGCATATGTAAGTTCCGCCGATGTGGCATTTTATTCCGAGATTCTTCGCAGTGTCTGCAAAAACCTCGGACATATGGGGGCAGAAAGGCTCCGGCAGGCTGATATGGATCGCAGCATCGTCAATGAAGGTCAGATCGCGCCTCTTTGTAAAGTCTATGAAATCGTCAACTATCACAAGGTCCCCCGGAGCGTATTCCTCCCGAAGGGACCCTACTGCGCATGCCGAGATGACCATCTCGACGCCCAGCTTCTTCAATGCCCACATGTTCGCCCTGTATGGCACCCCCGTCGGGTTGAAGCGGTGGTCTTCCCCGTGACGGTAGAGGAATGCGACCTCTACGCCGTTCATTTTTCCAACACGGATGTCATCTGCGGGCTTGCCGTAGGGTGTGTCGGGACATTCTATGGATTCGACTTTGAAGGTATCTTTGCTGTAGATTCCCGTGCCGCCGATGATCGCAATTCTAGGCATGCCTACGCATTATAATCAGAGTATAAACCAACTGGTATCGGCGGCGTCGACAGTCCAAAATGATCATAGATGCCTTATGACTTCATAAGGCGTCACGCGGACCGCCCTGCTCGCCTCTTCCATCGTCAGGCCTGCGCCTAGGGCGACCTTCATCGCCATCTCTTCGGTCATAAGATTTTCGGGTGAATGCGTGTCCGAATCGACGACCATCATCGCCCCGACCCTTCTGGCCATACATGCGACGTGACCGTTGGTGATATTGTGCCACATGCGACCGGTTATCTCCAGGACGACATCGTTGTCGGCGGCGGCCTGCGCCTCCTTTTCGGTTATAAGTCCGGGGTGTGCAAGGATGTCAATGTCCGGATTCGTTGCCGCAGCGAGGTTGGTACCTTCGGCGACAGGCTCGGAGACGGTCTCGCCGTGGACGACGATCCACTCCGCGCCCAGCTTCCTTGCTCTTCTTGCTATCTCGGCTATCTTCGAAGGGGGCACATGGGTGATTTCGACCCCCGGGATCACCTTTATATGGTCGTCGCTGAGATCCACCGCTTTAACAAGGTTGGTAACGACATACTCTAAATTTGTCATGTCGACATGGTCCGTGATGGCAATGGCGTCATGTCCGAGGAACATTGCTCTTCTTACAAGTTCTGCGGGGATCAGGTCCCCGTCGCTAAAAACCGTATGACTGTGAAGGTCTACTCTCACTGTCTCCTCTCCGAAAGCTCTTCATATGTCTTCTCGACCGGCAGTTCTTTCGCCTCCGCCAAAACCATTACGTGGTAGATCAAATCCGCAAGCTCCTTGGATGCCGAATCTGCGTCCCCATCTTTAACACTGAGCACGAACTCGGCCGCCTCCTCAACGACCTTTTTGCACATCTGGGTCTCATTGTTCATGAGTTTGCAGGTGTAGCTTTCGTCGGAGGGGTTCTCCTTTCTGTCCTTTATCACCCTTGCAAGCTCCGGAATGACGGCCATAGTACTGACCGTGGTTCCATAGAGGACCTCGTCGAAGCAGGAAGGTTTGCCGAGATGGCACGCGACACCGGTCTGATCGACCCTGACCAGCAGCGTATCTGCATCGCAGTCCGTCTGTATCGACACTATCCTCTGGACGTTACCGGACTCCTCGCCCTTTTTCCAGAGTTTTTGTCTGCTCCTCGACCAGAAATGCGTATATCCCGTGCTCTCCATAAGGCCCACGGTTTCTGCATTCGCCCATGCGACCATCAGCACCTCGTTGGTCCTTCGGTCCTGTACCACAACCGGTATCAGTCCGTTTGTGTCATATTTCAGGTCGGTCATCTCACTGCGACCCCCCTGTCCCTGAGATATTCTTTGACCTCTGATACAGTGAATTCCCTATAGTGGAACACTGAAGCGGCCAGGGCGGCAGCCGCACCGGTCAGCGTCAGAACTTCATAGATGTGTTCCATCGACCCGCAACCGCCCGATGCTATTACGGGGACGGACACTGCATCGGCCACCGCGGCCGTCAGCGGAACATCGTACCCGGTCTTGGCGCCGTCGGCGTCCATGGATGTCAGGAGTATCTCTCCGGCTCCGAGGTCCGTGGCCTTCTGAGACCATTCGATCGCATCGAGTCCGGTCGACCGTGTTCCGCCATGGGTGAAAACCTCCCATCTGCCATCGTTCAGTTTTGCGTCTATGGCCACGACCACGCACTGCTTCCCGAACCTTTCCGCACATTCCGTTATGACGTCGGGATTGGATATGGCGGCGGAGTTCATCGACACCTTGTCGGCCCCGGCATTGAGAGCCAGCCTCATGTCTTCTGCGGTCTTTATGCCCCCGCCCACGCAGAGCGGTATGAACAGGTTCTTGGCGGTCCTGGAAACGACGTCCAGCATCGTGGTCCTCGATTCGAGCGATGCCGATATGTCCAGGAACGTCACCTCGTCTGCCCCCTGCCTCTCGTATTCGGAGGCCATTTCCGGAGGATCTCCCACATCCCTCAGATCTTTGAAGTGTATGCCCTTCACGACCTTCCCGTTCTTCATGTCGAGGCATGGAATGATCCTTTTTTTCAGCATCATGCCACCTCTGCTCTGTCCTTGGTGCTAAGCTCCGTTTTGCGGGGGCGTGTAGCCTCGTGGATGGCCCTGCCCAGGGATTTGAAGGAAGCCTCGATGATATGATGCTCGTCGAATCCGCGAACCACGGCAATATGCAGCGTCAAACCAGCTGACATGGCGAAACTTCTGAAGAAGTGCGCATAGAGGTTATCGGGGCAGTCTATATCTGCGAAAGGCCTGTCCACAATATCCACGGATACCATTGCCAGTGCGTCGTCCATGGGTATGAATTCTGTGGCGACCCTCTCGACCGGTCCGTTTCCCAGAGCCTTCTTGAAAGCGGCCCCTAAAGTTATGGCGACATCCTCTATGATGTGGTGATCGTTATCCCCCTCGGCGACAAGTTTGAGATCGAACGAGGCATACCTGGCGAGCGTTTCGATCATATGCTTCAGAAATTGGATGCTGCAATCGACCTGGAACGTGCCGGTACCGTCAAGGTCCAGCTCCGCTACGACCCTGGTCTCCCTCGTACTTCGTTCCACCTTTGCCCTTCTTCCAGTCATCGTTTCTGAGAGGGCTTGGCCCTATAATAACTGTTGCGGGTTCGTTCAGGCAATGCTGATGTTGAAGCGCGGGCATTCCAAACAGGCGGCGGGCAGACCGTGGCAGCCTCTTGCGCCGTAAAGTTCTTTGATCATGCCGCTTTTCTTCACAAAACCGCAGATCGAACAGAGGACCTCGGTCACATCGTACCCTTCGGCTATCATGGCGGCCGCCTTTCCGATCATTTCGTAGAATCCTTCGCGGTTGGGGCTGCTCTCGATGAGCTCGCTCCCGCCCCTGGTCCCCTTGAGGTATTGCGAGACCGCCGATCCAGTAACACCGAACGCTTCTGCGACACGGACCTGTGTGTAGCCGTGTTCTTCAACAAGACACCTGGCTATTGCGCCTCTGGCGGTAGGTAGGACGTCTGCGACGATAAGTTCGCACGGTAGGAACATGATAACCAGGTGTATTAAACTCCACTGTATTTATAATTGATGTTTATTAATTCATACGTTCCATGGCGTATCCCATTCCCATGGCCTTATCTCGAAAGTATACAGTGCCAGACCTACAACAGCCGCAACCGCTCCCGCATCTTTTAGTATCTCCGCATCCCTTCTTTCGGTGACGCCTCCAGATGCGATAACTTTGTGGGGACAAGCGGAAATAAAATCTCTCACCTGTTTCTCGTCGACGCCTTTCTTTTTACCTTCGACGTCCACATTGGTGTTGAGAACCCCTGCAAGAGGAAGGTCTTCGATAATCTCGAACATCTGCGTCACGGTGATCGAGACGGATTCCTGCCATCCCTTCACCACGATCTTGTTTCCGCGGGTATCCATGGCAAGGGCGATACGGTCGGGATACTTGAGAGATATATGCTCCAGCCATTCAGGTTCCTTTATCGCTTTGGTGCCCAGTACGATCTTGTCGACCCCTGCGCCTACGAGGGCATCTACGGTCTCCTCGGACCTTATGCCGCCTCCGGCCTCCACCGGAACGCCTGACCTGCGGGCTATTTTTTCAATCGAAGCCAAATTGCTGCCCTTTCCGAAAGCCGCGTCCAGATCCACCAGGTGCAGATATCCGGCGCCCTTGGAGACCCAGGACATTGCGGTCTGGAAAGGATCGGGTATCTTGACCTGCTCGCTGCCCAGTTCGCCGCCAACAAGCTGGACCACCTGCCCGTCGAGCATATCTACAGCCGGAATTATTATCACTGGCACTCCTCTCCGAATTTAATGAAGTTCTTCAACACCTTCATACCTGATATGCTACTTTTTTCTGGATGGAACTGTACACCGTATGTGTTGAACCTCCGGAATATCACGGGAATGTGCCAGTTCTCATATTCCGTGGTCCCGGTTATTGTTGTTTGGTCGTCCGGGCGGCCACGGTAGGAGTGGGCGAAGTAAAAATCCCTGTCCGGCGTCCCGTTGAGCAACGGATCATCGGATTCAACGGTGTTCCAGCCCATATGGGGCAGTCTTTCGGCTTCCAGCCCGATCACCTGTCCCTTGAAAAGACCCAGTCCCTTTTCCTTTCCCTCTTCGCTGGAGTCGAATAGAATTTGTGCGCCTATGCATATTCCAAGTGCTGGCACTCCGCTCTCAAGATGTTTCAATATCTCTTCTCTGTAGGGAGCGATGCGTTCCATCGTGCTGTCGAAGGCTCCCACTCCGGGGAAAACTACGCATTCGGCATCAGCCAATTTGGACATGTCGGTCACAGTTTCAACGCTGGCACCGCAGTTTTCCAACGCGTTCTTCACCGAGTGCAGGTTTCCGACCCCGTAGTCAGTAAGGTAGATCAGCGGCATTCCCCGATCACCTCGGCGGTTTTGTCCAGGAGCATTGTGTTCAGCTCTTCGCTGCCTACAGTGATACGGACGCAGTTCTCTGTCCTGCGCCTGGAGCCGAAGTCGCGTATCATCACTCCTTTCTTTTTTAGGCCTGATACCAACTCTGCATGGTCCACCGGCGACCTAGCTAGTATGAAATTGGAATCCGACGGGTATGTCTCAAACCCGAGCGCCCTTAATCCCGCGTCCAATCTTGGGCGCTGATCGCTTACAAGGGCGTGGCTGCGTCTGATGAAATCCTGGTCCCTCACAGCGGCTATCGCCGCCTTCTCGCTGAGCATGTTCAGGGAATACGGTATCTTTATGCAGTTCATCATGCCTGCGATGTTCAGGTTCGATACGGCGTACCCTACTCTAAGACCTGCCATGGCGTATGCCTTGGAGAAAGTCCTGACTACGATCAGGTTATCGAACTCGTTGACCCTGCGTATCATGGAGCGATCGCTGTATTCCCCGTACGCCTCGTCCACTATGACAATGCCTTCAAAATCAGAAAGAATTTCTTCCAGGTCCTTCTCGTGGAACGAATTCCCGGTAGGGTTGTTGGGAGAGGGCATTATGGCAACTTTTGCTCCTGACTTCAGGAAAGCGTCTACATCCAGCTGGAAATCGTCCGTAAGATCGATCTCCACCGTGTCGCCGCCGTTTATTTTAACAAAAAAGTCATACAGTACGTATGAGGGGACGGGCACAGCACATTTTTCTCCAAACTCGGTGAAGGTCTTGAATGCAACATCGATCACTTCATCAGAACCGTTGCCTGCCACGAAGTTTTCCCTTTCGAGACCGTAAAGATCTGACAGAGCGTCGCGCAGGTCGTCCGAATACGTGTTCGGATATCCGTTGATGTCGCCCTTCCAGCCCGAAAGAAAACTCATGGCGGCAGGGTTGGAACCGAGGACGTTAACATTAGTGTCCAATCTGACCTCGTTTCCGATCTTCGGGTTATAATATCTCTCGAAATCTCTGGTCGAACTTCTCATTATGTCTCTGGACACCATCACTCCACCAGCCTCTCCATCGAGAGAGTCAGTATCCCTGTGGCGCCGATCTTTCTTAGATCGTTTATCGCATCGTAAAGCTGCGAGTATGATACGACGGCCTGAACCGCGACCATATCCTTGTTGCCTGCGATCTCAAGGACGGTGGGGCCGCCTATGCCGGGAAGGAATCTCTCCACCTCGGCTATCATCGACCTGGGTACGTTGGCCATGAGGTACTTGCGGTTCTCTGCGGCAATGACGCTGCGGATGGCTTCGGTCACCTCGAGCATGGCTTCCTTCTTCTCGCTTAGCGCCCGTGCGCTGGCGACCACCGCCGCCTGCGATTGGAACAGCACTTCGGCCTCCCTGAGGCGATTTATCTTGAGCGTAGAGCCGGTCGATACCAGATCC
>WOYN01000147.1 GCA_011620825.1 Candidatus Methanomethylophilaceae archaeon
ATCGAATACAGGGTCATCGTGGGCGCAGACGGCCCAACCTCCAGGGTCTCCCGAGAGTTGGGCCTCCCTAAGAACAGGAACCCCTACCCCGCGGTCACATCGGTCGCCAAAGGCGACTTCGAGCCCGTAATCGAGATGTTCTTCGGAGGCATCGCTCCGGGTGCCTATAGCTGGATAATACCCAAGTCCGGATGTGCAAATGTCGGAGTGGGATTCGCACCCAAATTCTCGAAGGGAAAGCCCACCGAATATTTCAGGCAGTTTGCTGAGAAGCAGGGATTGAATATCGTGCAAGACGTGCACGGAAAATATGTTCCCAGCGAGGGGCCGATCAACAGGACGGTCTCCGGAAACGGACTGGTGGTCGGAGACGCCGCAGGCCAGGTCGCGTCGGTCAACGGAGGGGGAATCCCTCAGGCGATGATATCCGGGCGCATATGCGGAAACGTAGTGGCAGACCATATACTCAGGGGCAGGCCCCTGGAGGATTACGATGCAGGATTCAGGGCGGCGATCGGCAAACCTCTGAAGACAGCGGCATTGAACAAGAAGCTCGCCGACATGTTCGCATTCGGCTCGGACCGCAGGACCGACATATGCATGCGTATCCTCGGCGAAAGGCGCATGGCCAACCTGGTAAGGTGCAAGCGTATTTTCCCGTGATCATCTCTTACGATGGGATCGCATCGCCGAACCGCATATCGGGCACTCTTCGGATTTTTCCTTGAACCATTTTCCGCACCCGATGCAGCGGTAGTTCCATTTGACTTTTTTTGTTATTCCCGCCGCGCCTACCGCGCGATAGGGCATTCCCATTGATTCGGCCACATTCTGAATAGAATAATCGTCGGTCAATATCGTGCCTCCCGTGTCCAAAGCAAGTGCAAGCACGGAGAGATCTACAGGCGAGAGCCTTCCGATGTCTCCGGTCTTCCGTGCCTCTTCTTTTACTTTTTTCATCGAGGTCTCGGTGCAGTCGGACACTCTGAGGCGGTCGTCCCACAGGGCGAGACGCGGGTCGTTGAACCTCTGCAGTTCGTCTACGATACCGGGTGGGCAGAGGAATTCCTCCTCGGGGATCCAATCCATCGTGAAGAACGCCGAAGTGTCCATAATGAGCATGGGTTCCGATTCACACCGTGGATTATCAAAGTTGCTACACGGGATAAGCAAAGGTTAAACAATGGACCCCCATGCGGAAACAGGGATAGAATGGACGTTCTAGGTGCCGTTACAATAATGCTGGTCGGACTTTGGGTGTTTTTGCCAGCCATGTTGCCCAACTCCGCTGCCGTGGTATTCGGCGGCGGGAGGAAGATGGACCTTGGCAGGTCTTGGAGGGGCAAAAGGATATTCGGCGATGGCAAGTCCTTCAGAGGCTTTTTCGGAGGGGCCTTCTCAGGCATAGCTCTGGGTATCATCCTGATAGGGATCTCCCATGTCTTCGACCCTGTGGACCACTGGGGATACGGACAGCTTTGGCAATGTGCGGGGATCGTATGTACGCTGTCTTTCGGAGCGGTGCTCGGGGACCTTTGCGGAGCGTTCATCAAACGCAGACTGGGCATGGAAAGAGGGCAGAAGGCGCCGGGCCTGGACCAATACGATTTCGTTGCAGGAGCGTTGCTCGTCACGGCGCTGTTCTTTCCCAGCTGGGTCTATGAGACCTATATAGATGGATGGAACATACTGGCACTTATATTCCTCATATTGATAATGTTCGGTATACACAGGATAGTTAACATAGTCGGATTCAAGATCGGTCTAAAAAAGGAACCATGGTGACACAAATGGGAGAAATGTCAAAGGCACTCATAGACTGCGGAGCGCTGCAGTTCGGAGACTTCACGCTGGCGTCAGGGGCGAAAAGCTCCTATTACATAGACATAAAAAAGGCGAGCACGAACCCCAAGGTCCTGAGGCTCATAGCCAAGCTGATGTCATTGAAGGTATCCGAGCTCGGCTACCGTCCCGACAGGATCGCGGGGGTCGTCCTCGGATCTGTTCCTTTGGCAGCGGCCCTTTCGCTCGAGACGGGCATTCCTTATATCATGGTGCGGAAAGAGAAAAAGGACCACGGTACTGGGAAGCTGATCGAAGGGGACCTGGAGGTCGGGGACCGTGTGCTGGTTGTCGAGGATGTTATAACCACGGCAGGCTCCAGCATCGCGGCTATCGCGACCGTACGCGAAGCGGGAGGAAAGGTCACCGACGTCGTTTCTGTCATCGACCGACAGGGAGGGGGTTCGGAAAACCTCTCCGAGGTCGGTGTAGAACTTCGACCGCTGGTCAGGGCGTCCGAAATCCTGGAGGGCCGTATTTGAGGCCGTCGGAGGACTGCGGTCTCTGTTCCCTGTGCACAGGAAGGACCAAACTCGTCCTGCCTAGCGGGGACCCGTCTTCAGGGATAGCTTTTGTAGGGGAAGCCCCCGGAGAATCCGAGGACCTGCAGGGCAGGCCATTCGTTGGCAGGTCGGGCAAGATACTCGACAAGATGATGGCGGAGGAGGGTCTCGATCGGTCCAGGGTAATGATCACGAACACGGTGAAATGCCGCCCACCGAAGAACCGCGACCCTACGAAAGAGGAGATGGCCGCATGCAGGAGGTTCCTCGACAGCGAGCTTTCATCATGCAGGCTGGTTATAGGCCTCGGCAAATCGGCCTGCAGGGACCTTCTCGGATATGAGGGAAAGATGGGCGATATAGTCAACAAGAGGACTTTCATAACGGTCGAAGGAAAAGAGATCGCATTCATACCCACTTACCATCCGGCCGCATGCATATACAATAAAGAGGCCCGGGAGGGTCTCAGGGAGACCATCCGGACCGCGAGGGGAGAGCTTGAAGCTGGGAACTGACGTCGCCGGCGTACTGCTGGACATGGATGGCACCGTTTATCTGGGGGATGAACCAATAGACGGCGCCTCCGATTTTATTCTGCGGCTGAAGGAGGCAGGCATACCATATGCGTTCATAACGAACAATTCCTCCCATACGCGCGACTTTTACTATCAGAGACTCATCGACATGGGATTCCTCGTCTCCGAGTCCGAGATAATCACATCAGCGACCGCTACGGCGAGGTTCTTGCAAAGGTTCCGACCTGGCGCGCGCGTTTTCCTCATGGCATCACCCGATGTCAGGGAAGAGATCGTGTCGTACGGCATCAACGTAACCGACGATAAGCCGGACACCGTGCTGCTCACGTTCGACCGAACCATATGCTATGACAGGATAAACGAGGCGTACCATCTGATCTCTGCAGGTGCGGAGCTGGTCGCCACGCATCCCGACGACCTATGTCCCACAGAAGATTCGTACGACGTGGACATAGGCCCGTTCATCAGGCTGTTCGAGTCGCTCACGGGGAAGAAGGCCACGGTGATAGGTAAACCGAACTGCCTGATGCTCGAGATGGCGGCCAGCGTAATGAACGTAGAGGCTTCCAAGACCGTGATGATCGGAGACCGCCTTTACACCGACATCAAGATGGCCAACGATGCGGGGATCCGGTCGGTCCTGGTACTCACAGGTGAGACTTCAGAGGACGATCTGGTAACTTCTGCGGTGAGGCCCGACCACGTGGTCCCGTCCGTTGCAGAAATCGATATTTTGCCCAGGTGAGGGGCATCAAGGATGTGCCAGCTATAATTGTATTTAAATATTATCTATGATATTTAATAGTCGTTCGCGCGCGGACAAATGGGGATGCACAATGAGCGCGTACAGTGCTCGCGTTGCCCGTCCAGGGGTGTAACGTGTACTTGAAGCAAGTGGAGATGGAGAATTTCAAATCGTTCGGCGGTAAGCTGACGGTGCCGTTCATGGAAGGATATACGGCGGTCACGGGGCCGAACGGGTCCGGGAAGTCCAACATCACGGATGCGATACTGTTCGTGCTTGGGCCCAAGAGCTCTAAGGCCGTCAGGGCCGGAAGGCTGACGGACCTCATTTTCGACGGTGGCAAGACGAAGAACAAGGCAAACTTCATGACCGTCTCGCTTGTGTTTGACAACTCCGACCGCATGATGCCATGGGACGACGACATCGTCCGCCTGACCAGGATGGTCAGGTTCAACGACGCAAAGACCGATTATTACTCCTACTTCTACATCAACGACCGCAAGTCCACAATGTCTGAGTTCGAAGGCCTTCTCACCAAGGCGAGGATCAGCGCCGACGGTTACAACATGGTCCAACAGGGCGATGTCACAAGGATAGTTCAGATGGGCACCGTGGAGAGGAGACGGATCCTGGACAGCATCTCCGGCATAGCAAGTTTCGACCAGGATATCGAAAGCGCCGCAGGGGAAAAGGCAGAGGCGGAGACGAACCTGGACCGCATAAACATAGTGCTGGAGGAGCTGGAGAACCAGATAAAGCAGCTGGAGAAGGACCGCGAGGACGCCAGAAAGTACCTGGAGGTCCAGTCGCGTTTGGAAATGTCCAAGGTCCAGCTCACCTACAGGCAGATGCAGATAGAGGAGTCCAAGCGTGAAGGATTCCAGAACCAGATAAGGCAGATATCCGAGGAGATAGCAAGGCTCAGGGAAAGGAAGGGGCAGATCAGGTCCGAATACTCCGAGAACGAGAAAGCCATCGTAAAAAAGGACGAAGAGATAAGCGCCAAGGTAGGGCCGGAGTACAAAGAGCTCAAGGACAGGATCGAATCCGTCAAGATCAAGATCGCTACACAGAGGGACCGTATCGAATCCACCAAGGAGGACATCGCGGGGCAGGTCGGTTACCGTGAGTCGATCGAGGAGTCCATCTCCGAGAACGAGAACTCCTGCAAGGACCTGAACAATTCGCTCAATGATGTTAAAATCGCCATAGATAAAGTCCAGAGCGAGCTCCATCTCGCCAAGAACGAGGACGAGGAGATCCGTAAGCGGATGGCCGAGCATGGCGGAGAGCACACGGAACTTCAGAACAAGCTCACCGTGCTCGAAGAGAAGATCGACGCCAAAGGCGTCGAGGAGCACGAAGCGCGGGTCAATGTGGCGAAGGCGGAGAGCATGGCCGAAGAAGGCGCGCGCGCACTTGCTACTATGGACGAAAGGATTCAGTCGGCCTCCTTCGACATAAAGGATGCGGAATGGAACCTCCAGCAGGTCAAACAGGAGAACGGAGGCCCCTCAGTGGAGGACTTCTCCAGGAAGATCCTGGATTACAAGAGGAAAGAGGCAGAACTGGAGAAGCAGGAGTCCGAGCTGAACGACGCCATACGCAGGCTGGATTCCGAATACGGCCGCCTGTCCGCCGAGAAGAAGGTATCCGATAGCATGAACCGCGGGAGCACAGCGGTATCGGCCGTCCTCGCCCTCAGGGACAAGCGCAAGATGGCCGGCATCCACGGGACAGTGCAGGAACTGGCCACCGTGGATCCGCAGTACGAGACGGCGGTCTCGGTAGCTGCCGGCGGTAAGATGACAGCGATAGTCGTCGACGATGACGATGTTGCCGCAGAGGCCATAAACTTCCTGAAGAGCAACAAGCTCGGCCGCGTGACGTTCCTTCCTCTCACCAAGATGATCGGAGGGAAGCCGAGGGCGAAGGCGATAATGGCCGTAAAGTCCTCGGAAGGATACGCCATAGACCTGATCAAATTCGATCCCAGGTACCAGGATGTTTTCTGGTATGTCATGGGGGACACCCTTGTGATGAGGGACCTGAACTCCGCCCGCGCCTTGATGGGCGGGATAAGGATGGTCACGATGCAGGGCGAGCTGATAGAAGCTTCCGGTGCAATGGTAGGGGGAACACTCAGACAGGACGCGGTGATGAAGTTCGGCGCCTCGTCCGAATCCGACCTCGAAGAGGTCGGAAGGAAGCTCGGGGAGGCGAACGATGCCTTGGAAGCCCTCAAGGCGCAGCTCAGGTCCGTCCGCGACGAGATACGCAGGATCGACGACGAGATGAGGAAGGCCAACGCCCAGGGTGTCGACGCCCAGTCAAAGATCGGCGGTCTGAAGGCGCAGATATCCGAGCTGAACAAGACCAAAAAGATCCTCTCCGAAGAATTCGAGGAGAAGAAATCCCAGTGCGGCAGATGGGACTCCGAGCTGGAGACCGCGAAGGCAAAGCTGTCCAAAGCGTCCGCGGAACTGGAGTTGCTGAGAGGCGAGAGGACCAGGATAAGGGAACGTATCAAGGAGATCGCGCCTGCCGAGCTCCAGGAGCGCATTCAGAACGTCAGGGACCGTATATACGTGCTCAACGGAGAGCTTTCCGGTCACAAGGACCAGAAGAATGCCATTGAGGCCGAGATGACAGGACTCGGCAAGCAGACAGAATCGCTGAGGAAGCAACTCGAGGCATTAAATGTGAAGGTCAGGGAGAACGAAGAGTACGTGGCAGCGTACGAAAGCTCCCTTAAAGAATCGCAGATCGAGATAGAGGCCCTCAGAGGCATCGAATCCAGGATGGAGAAGGGCATCGAGGGCCTGAGGAATCAGAGGGACGCCCTGATGGAGAACAGGTACCGCCTCGACGGCGAGGGCGGCAGCGTTCAGGAGAAGATAGAGGTCAAGGAAGGTACGGTCTCCTCCATGAACGCCTATGTAATGGGAATCGAGGAGAATAATGCCAGGCTCAGGGAGGAGATCGCCCAGATCGATTCCGAAGTCGAGATGCCGATACCATCGGAAGAGGAAATAAGGCGCACGATAAAATCCTGTGAATCGATGATGTCCAGGATCGGGAACGTCAACCTGCGCGCAATAGAGGATTACGACGAGAAGAAGAAGAGGTTCGACGGTCTGAACGAAGAGGTCGGGCGTCTGAAAAAGCAGATCAAGGAGCTAACCGACCTAACGGAATCCCTGAACGGGCAGAAGAAGGGCCTGTTCATGGCGGCCTACGAAGCGGTGGGCAGAAACTTCAGGGAGATATACGCCAAGCTGTCGGGGGGCGGAGAGGCGTTCATGGGTTTGGAAGCGGATGAAGACCCGTTCCTCGGGGGGCTGTCGATCAACGCCAAGCCCAAGAACGGCAAGCTTCTGAGACTGGAGTCGCTTTCCGGAGGAGAGAAATCGCTCACGGCCCTTGCATTCATTTTCGCCATACAGGAGTACCAGCCGTCGCCGTTCTATGTGCTCGACGAGGTTGATATGTTCCTGGACGCGGTGAATGCCGAGATGGTCGCGGGGAGGGTAAGGGAGAGCTCCTCGAAAGCTCAATTCATACAAGTTTCGCTGAGGAAGGTCACGCTGGCGATGGCCGATCATCTGATAGGCGTCACAAGGCCGCCGTCGGGCATAAGCAAGGTAATAATACAGCCCGATTTCGCGGAGGTATCGAAGTACGAAGAGGATGCCGTCAAGGCGCAGGGACCAACGGGGGAATAAAAGTGGATGGGAACACCAAGTATGAGGAGATGGAGCAGCATCTGCTGTTCCACAAGGCGCTGACGGAAAGCACCGAAAATGCAGAGAGAATAAACGGCTACATGAGCATTCTTTCCAAAGCCTACGGCGGCGAGAAGCTCGGGGACCCGGTCGATGAATCCATACGGTCGGTCTTCAGCCTCGTAATCGAGAACGGCATCGATCCCTGGGAGATCGATCTTTCCGAGTTTGTCAGGCTGTATTCGGTGAAGGTCGCCGAGAACAGGTTCGACATGATCGTGGCCGGAAAGCTGATGCTCATGGCATGGAAGGTCCTGAGACTGCAGTCGGACGCCACCCGCTGCAGGTCCGAGGGGCCCCAGAACACAGAGCTCGAGATACCCGACGACTTCTTCTGCGACGATGAGGGGATGTTCGTCCCGCAGGTCGCGTTCAAGGAGGCGTTCGCAAGGGAGCCCACCCGTCAGGTGACGATGTACGAGCTCATCGACGCCTTCGAGGAGGCGAGGGAAGAGATAGCGATCCAGCAGGAGAGGGACCGCGTCAGAGAGGCGATCAAGGACAGGCAGCCTAAGAGATTCGAAAACGAAGCCCACGAAGAGGACGACGAAAAGGATGTCGAGGAAGTATGGAAGAGCATCGAGAAGCTCGGTACCGTCGAGATATGCATGAGCGATCTTTATAGGAAAGACATCATGCACAACCTGAAGGTGTTCTGC
>WOYN01000005.1 GCA_011620825.1 Candidatus Methanomethylophilaceae archaeon
GCGCACAATCGCATCATCAATGATGCCAGCCCTGGCCATGTTCACGCCCATATCCGTAGGCGACTTGTATGGCGATTCGCCATGGATGCCTTCGAATATGGCCTTCAGAACAGGGAATATCTCTATGTCGCGGTTGTAGTTCACAGCCGTCTTACCATAGGTTTCGAGATGGAACGGATCGATCATGTTCACATCGTCCAGGTCCGCGGTGGCCGCCTCGTAGGCGATGTTGATGGGATGCTTAAGGGGCAGGTTCCATATCGGGAACGTCTCGAACTTTGCGTAACCGGAGTGCACGCCTCTCTTGTTGTCGTGGTACAGCTGTGACAGGCAGACGGCCATCTTGCCGCTGCCGGGACCGGGCGCCGTGACGACCACCAGTGACCTCGTGGTCTCCACATAGTCGTTCTTCCCGTAGCCTTCTTCGCTTACCACCAGATCGATGTCGGACGGATATCCGTCGATCAGATAATGCTTGTAGACGCGTATGTTCAGCGACCCGAGCCTGTTGCAGAAAGCGACCGCAGACTTCTGATTGCTGTAGTGCGTCACGACGACACAGCTAACATACAGGCCGCGGTCGCGGAACGAGTCGATGAGCCGCAGGACCTCCAGGTCGTAAGTTATGCCTATGTCGCTCCTGAGCTTGTTCTTCTCTATGTCACAGGCGCTTATGGCGATGACGATCTCGGCGACGTCCTTGATGCTGACCAGCATATTCACTTTGCTGTCCGGGAGGAAGCCCGGAAGGACACGAGAGGCGTGGAAGTCGTCGAAAAGCTTTCCGCCGAACTCCAAATAAAGTTTCCCGCCGAATTTGGAGATACGCTCCTTGATCCGTGCAGACTGGAGGTCCAGATACTTCTGATTGTCAAAACCTGTCTTGGAAGATTTGGATACAGCCGCCGTCCTATTATCCTGCATATCTCATGAACACGTACAATGCTATTAAACATATCGGACAGGGGGTTTTTATCGTACAACAGGCATCCCGCACCACGTGGAGCTCAACCTCAAAGTGTGCCAATACCGCCCTGTTCCCGCAGATCCCGAACGGAACTCGGAACGCATTGCCAAGGAGTTGGATTCCGAACACCCGGACGTTCTGATTTTTCCGGAGATGTTCCTCACTGGATACGGAAAGGACTGTTCGTCCATGAACGAGCAGACGGAAATTGCAGTGAAACGTATCAAGAAGGCGTGCCGGGACACGGGAAAGGCCGCGGTCTTCGGAGGACCCTGCTACGAGGGCGGAAAGGTGTACAATTCTCTGTACTTTGTCACTCCCGACGATACCCGAATATATAGAAAAATCCACCTGGCACGTTTCGGTATATACTCGGAGAGCGATTTTGCTTCCGGTGATTCCCCCGTTATCGGAGAGTTCCGCGGAGTGAAATTCGGACTCTGCATATGTTACGATATATTCTTCCCGGAAGTCCTCAGGTCCTGCGCCCTGGCCGGATCTGTCGTTAACATATGTATCTCGGCTTCCGCATGGCAGTCAAAGCCTTTTCTTGAGACCATCCTTCCGGCAAGGGCACTGGAAAATGTCAGCTATACTGTTTTCGCGAACAACACCGGGAAGATGGCTGGCACTTTGATGTTCGGAAGATCCAGGATTTTGAGCCCGTTCGGAGACCTGATCTGCTCTGTAGACGAAGATGAAGGTTCCTGCGAAGCTGTGTTCAGCGATGTGGCTCTTTCTCAATTTCGAAACATAAGACATCATATTTCGGATGCACGCAAAGATGTCGCCTGGAATGATAACGAATCCTTAGAAAGATATTAATGCAAGGACAAAATGTTCTGTCGGTAGCCGAGATGGCCCAGCCCGGTAAGGCGCGAGCCTGGAAAGCTCGTGGCGATTTCGCCTCGGGAGTTCGAATCTCCCTCTCGGCGCCATTTTTACATTTGTTTTCATCGGAGATCTTCCTTAAACCGAATGAAAATGCCGGTCACTCTTTCTCGGAACCGTCTATGGCGATAATGTTTTTCTCGGCCTCCCATCTGAGCAGGTCTGCTAACGTCACGTTGTCGACGACCGATGATATCGCATCGCTGACCTTTCTCCAGAGCCTGACGGTGGTGCAGGTATCGTATCTGTCGCAGAACTCTTCGCCGTCCTTGACGCACTGTACGACGGAGAGGTCCCCCTCCATGACCCTGAGTATCGAACCGACAGTATATTCTTCAGGCGATTTTGCAAGAGAATACCCTCCCTGGGGCCCCCTCGTGCTCTTTACGAGCCCCGCACGGTTCAGTTCCGAGATTATCTGCTCCAGATATTTCGGGGAAATATCCTGCCTGTCGGCTATGTCTTTGATCTTGACCGTCTCGCCCCTGCTATACTTGGCAATGTCAAGCATAAGCCTCATTGCGTACCGTCCTTTTGTGGAAATCTGCATGCCCATGGTGTTATCCTGATATCCTTATTAATCCTACGGAAATTGCTGGAAATGGTTTGAAGAAGTTTTCCCGGCGGAGGCTTGCCGGGACCGGAGATCAGATCTCGTCCAATGCCTGGGACAGGTCTGCCAATATGTCGTCGATGTGTTCCGTACCGATCGACAGGCGGACCGTGTTAGAGTGGATCCCCTGTTCCCTAAGCTCTTTTTCGCTGAGCTGCGAGTGTGTTGTGCTGGCGGGGTGTATCACCAGAGATTTTACGTCGGCGACGTTTGCCAGCAGAGAGAACATATACAGACTGTCGACGAACTTCCTGGCCTCCTCCTTCCCTCCCCTGATGTCAAAGGTGAATATCGACGCCCCGCCCTCCGGGAAGTACTTGTCGTAGAGCGCCCTGTCCGGGTGGTCGGGAAGGGAGGGGTGATTTACTTTCTCTACCTTAGGATGTCCACTGAGGAATTCCACGACCTTCTTGGTGTTCTCGGCATGACGCTCGACCCTCAGCGAGAGGGTCTCGAGGCCCTGCAACAGTATGAAGGCCGTGAACGGCGAGATGGTCGCTCCCGTATCGCGGAGCAGGGTCGCCCTGATCTTGGTCACAAAGGCCACAGGGCCCAATGCATCGGCGAAGCTTATGCCGTGATAGCTGGGGTCGGGTTCGGATATGTAAGGGAATTTTCCGCTTTCCTTCCAGTCGAATCTTCCCGCTTCGATTATGACTCCGCCGAGAACGGTACCGTGGCCGCAGATGAACTTAGTCGCACTTTCGACAACTATGTCGGCCCCGTGCTCGAGGGGCCTGAATAGATAAGGAGTTGCGAACGTATTGTCCACCACCAGCGGTATCTTGTGCCTGTGCGCGACCTCCGCGAGTTTCTCGATGTTCGGGATCGACGCGTTCGGATTGCCGATGATCTCGACCAGGATCGCCTTAGTGTCCCCATCGATCGCCTTCTCGAATCCCTTTACGTCGTCGTAATCTACGAAAGTGGTGTCGATACCGTATCTTCTCAATGTGTGTTCCAGGAGGTTGTATGTTCCGCCGTATATCTGCTTCGACGATACGATGTTATCTCCGCCTCCCGCGAGAGTCTGGATCGTGTATGTTATTGCGGCTGCCCCGGTGGCCAACGCCAACGCGGCGGACCCGCCTTCAAGGGCCGCGATCCTGCTCTCGAACACGGATTGTGTGGGATTTGTGAGCCTCCCGTATATGTTGCCCGAATCCGAAAGATTGAATCTTGCCTCTGCGTGGTCGGTGTTTTTGAAAACATACGACGTGGTGAGATATATCGGAACTGCACGTGAATCTGTAGTTGGATCGGGCTGCTCCTGACCCACGTGGAGCTGCAACGTCTCAAATTTGTATCCGCCGCCGTTACCCGGCCCCTTTGGCACATTGTCTTTTTTTATCATTTTTATACCTCTCGTTTCCATTTTTTTAGTTGGATTTACGTATGCATGCTTTCAAAATGCGAACATGGGCGTAGACAGGTATCTGTCCCCGCTGTCCGCCGATATCACCACTATGTTCTTTCCTTCGAATTCAGGTCTGGAGGCTACCTTGATCGCCGCCCATATCGCCGCGCCCGTGGATACCCCCACCAGTGCGCCCTCGACCCTGGCTATCTCCCTTCCGGTTACGAAGGCATCCTCGTCCGTGACGGCGATGATCTCATCGTAGATTCCCACGTTCAGTACATCCGGGACGAAACCTGCTCCGATCCCCTGTATCCTGTGAACACCGCTGCGGCCCTCCGAAAGGACCGGGGAACCGGCCGGCTCCACCGCGATGACCTTGAGACCGGGGTTCTTGGTGCGAAGAAATTCTCCCGCACCGGTTATCGTGCCGCCGGTCCCTATCCCGGCGACCAGTACGTCGACGTCCCCTCCGGTGTCCTTCCATATCTCCGGGCCGGTGTTCCTGCGGTGTATCTCCGGGTTGACAAAATTCACGAACTGGCCTGGGATGACGCCTCCTTCGATCTCTTTCACAAGCTCGTCGGCCCTGGCTATTGCGCCTTTCATCCCCTTGCTGCCTTCTGTCAATACCAGTTCGGCACCGTACGCCTTGAGGATGTTCCGCCTTTCCGCGGACATCGTCTCGGGCATCGTCAGTATGACCCTGTAACCTTTTGCGGCTCCAACCATCGCAAGGCCTATTCCCGTGTTACCGGAGGTCGGCTCGATGATAACGGACCCCTCTTTCAGGATACCTCTTTTCTCTGCCTCTTCGACCATGGCCAAAGATATCCTGTCCTTCACAGAGCCGGACGGATTGAACATCTCCATTTTTACGATGAGCCTGCCTTTGGTTCCGTGTAGCTTCTCCATCCTGCCGAATCTGACCAGCGGGGTCCTTCCCACCAG
Organism: Candidatus Methanomethylophilaceae archaeon; assembly: GCA_011620825.1. Lineage (GTDB taxonomy): Archaea > Thermoplasmatota > Thermoplasmata > Methanomassiliicoccales > Methanomethylophilaceae > VadinCA11. Next base: position 4,780 of record WOYN01000005.1, read on the forward strand.
TTCACCCATATTATTGTAAATTTTTGTCATTTTGTTGTCCTTCTTCGATCTGGAACATTCAATATTTTGAAACAATATTTTGATATCTGGCTCTTTTATTCGGAGTCTTCGTGGTCGCCTATGTCTGATTTGGGCTTTTTGAGCCCTTCTATCGCTACGCCGTTCTTCTCCGCGTAATCCCACAGAGCCGCATGGATCGCCTGCTCGGCAAGCAGCGAACAGTGCAGTTTGACCTGCGGCAGTCCGCCCAGGGCCTTGGTCACGGCCTTGTTAGTGATCTGAAGCGCCTCATCTATGGTCCTGCCCTTCACCATCTCGGTCGCCATGCTGCTGCTGGCCACCGCGGCCCCGCATCCGAAGGTCTTGAACTTGACGTCGCGGATAACATGATTTTCGTCGATGTCGAGAAATATTCTCATTATATCTCCGCACTTGGCATTGCCAACGGTCCCTACGCCGCTGGCATTCTCGATCTCCCCTACGTTCCTCGGGTTTGTGAAGTGGTCCATCACTTCTTCGCTGTATACTCCGTCATACATCTCGTCATACCTCCTTTTTGTTGATCCCGTTATTTATATGGTCTGCGTAGAGAGGAGACATCTCCCTGAGCCTGGCCACTGATTCCTTGACCGCATCTACTGCCTCGTCGACCTCGCCCTCTGTCGTTTTGTAAGAGAGCGTGAACCTTACCGACCCGTGGGCCACTTCGTGTTTCAATCCTATAGCCAGAAGCACGTGAGAGGGGTCCAGTGACCCGGACGCACATGCCGAACCGGTGGACACGAATATGCCCTTGTGGTTCAGAAGCATCAATAAGCTCTCACCCTCGATAAACCTGAAAGCTATGTTGACGTTGCCGGAAAGCCTCTCGAACCTGTGTCCGTTGAGCTTTGTGAAGGGCACCTCTGTAAGGAGACGATGTATCATATGGTCTCTGAGCTCGGTCTCTTTGACAATATCTCTACCCATGCCCCTCTTCGCTATCTCGGCCGCTTTCCCCATGCCGACTATTCCTGGGACGTTCTCGGTACCCGCGCGAATGCCTCTTTCCTGTGCACCCCCGTGCATCAGCGGCTCGAGCTTTACGCCGTCTCTGACGTAGAGCGCCCCGACCCCCTTAGGACCGTATACTTTATGACCGCTGGCACTCAGGAGATCTATGTTCTCTGCCTTTACGTCTATCGGCACATGGCCGAACGCCTGAACCGCGTCGGTATGGAACAGGATCCCATGCTCCCTTGCAATCTTTCCTATCTCGCAGATAGGTTCGATTGTCCCTATCTCGTTGTTCGCATACATGATGGATATAAGTATCGTCTCCGGGCCGATGGCCTTCCTGACATCCTCGGGGTTCACCCTTCCGAACTCGTCGACATCCAGATATGTGATATCGAAACCGTTCTTTCCGAGGAAATCACACGTGTTCATTACCGCATGATGTTCGATCTTCGAAACTACGATATGATTCCCCTTGGAACGGTTGCCGAATGCAACCGACTTCAGTGCCCAGTTGTCGGACTCGGTCCCTCCGGCCGTGAAATACATCTCCTTCGGTTCGGCGTTGATCAGCTCTGCCACAGATGCTCTGGCATGTTCGCGCGCGTCCCTTGCATACTTGGCCAACCCGTGTATACTGGACGGATTTCCGTAATAATCCTTCAGATAAGGGAGCATCGCCTCCAGCACTTCCGGGTGCACCTCTGTCGTCGCCGCGTTGTCTAAGTAGATTTTTTTGCTCATACCCTTGTCTCCGTTTACCGTTATTTCAATCGATTGAGTAGACATCGATTGCACTGTATATCAATCTATTGTTTTCCTATCGGTTTAATATGAATTTATCGCCGAAAATGCCCTGCACCTGAGAAATTGAAGAAATCTCAGGAGATGTGCCCTCAAGGATATTCCATCAACCTCGATATGCAACGCAGATTCGAGCCGATGACGACTTCATAAAGAGTCCCCGCCTCTGATCCTCTGGGACGATGGGTGCGTTCTCGAGTTCCAAGGCCTCTTCCTTGTTCCTCTGTTTCCATAACTCGATCGGCATGGAGAATTTCTTCTCGACCTGCACACGGTATCCGAGACCCCCGTTGTAAGCACAGAACGAATGAACTGACAGTCGGGCGTTACATAACGGACGCCGCAACGCTTGACCTTTTCAATGTCGAAATTATATGGACTTAAGAAATGCATTCTTCTGAAGTGCATCATCTTCCATGAAAATGCAACATTTGATTTTATATTGGTGCTCATTATTCTCCTACGGAAAATTGAACTGCCGTGCACTTAGTCGGTTCTTCTGTTCTGAGGGCATCGAGCGTCTTGCATGTAGTTTCAAAATCTGGCTCATATGTGAATCCTTGTTGGTTTGCATTCGCAAAGCAAATAGAGAGTTCGTATACCTGTTGGCGAGATTTATCATTGCAGGGGCGGGCAGATTAGCACATCAACCCTCAGGCTATCAACGATAATGGTACATTTTCATCCTTCCCCAGGTTGGGTCCATGGGCTACGGAGGTCTATTCCGTCATGAGCGCATTCTTCGGTTTTAAGATACATCTCGACGTCTGACCAATACGGATCGCAGAACTTTCCATGGTCACGGCATTCTTTTTCCATATCAATTTTGCCGTCTTTTTGAAAATGGTGGATTCGAGTATTTTTCGAATTCGAGACGGACCGAACTGGTTTTCTTCGGCAGTCCTTTTCCAGTCGCATAATCCTGCATCGTCGCGGCCATGCAGGCCAGTTGTGTTAGTTTAGAGCGTAATCTCACTGATTGAACTACATTGAAACAGGAAATCTGATTTTATCTGGATGGGTATGTGACTTTCTGCTTGCTTCAATATATCGAAACAAAGCGGCCGCGACATAAGAAAAAATGACCGAGAAGAAAAATGATACCGGTCCGCCTTACGATACAAAAAAAATAGTGGGGGAAACCCCCCTAAAAGATCAGTTGCTTTTCTTAATCGAACTGAATTGAACTATCGCAGCGATCATACTTACCAGACCTACGGCCATAGCGACCCAGACGGCTATACCGACCTGTCTGTCATAGATGACTGAACCATTGGAGGTTGGATCAACGATGGTATAGAAGTATACGGCAAGAACGAATATCAAGAGCCCTACAACCGCGGCTGCGAGGGGATTGGTTCTGCCGAGGATAGCAAGGAAGACCTGAATCAAGGATAATACGCCTATCGCAACGGGGATGTATATGCC
>WOYN01000001.1 GCA_011620825.1 Candidatus Methanomethylophilaceae archaeon
CTCGATGATGAGGCCGTCCCTCTTCATCTTCAGGATCTTGTGCCCGCCTTTGGTGAGCTTGATCCTTCTCTTCAGGTCCAGGAGGACCGAACGGTTCGGGGTTATTTCGTGGGCTGCCATCGGATCACTTCTTCGGGAGGTACTTCTCGATGTACTTGCGGTCTATCCTGTTCAGCTGGTCCACATCGAGCTCGGTCAGTATATCCCAGGCTATATCGAGGGTCTTCTCGATGGAACGGTCCTCGTCGTGTCCCTGACGGACGATGCGGTCTTCGAAGAGGTCTGCGAAATCCAGGTATTTCCTGTCCTTCTCGGACAGCGAGTCCTTACCGACGATCGCCACGAGCCCTCTGAGGTCCTTGCCTTCCGCATACGCGGCATACAGCTGGTCGGAAACGGCCTTGTGGTCATCCCTGGTCTTTCCCTTTCCGACACCTGAGTTCATCAGACGGCTGAGGGAAGACGAAACGTTGACCGGCGGGTATATGCCGTTGCGGTGCAGCTCCCTCGAAAGGACGATCTGACCCTCGGTGATGTAACCGGACAGGTCGGGGATCGGGTGGGTGATATCGTCTCCGGGCATTGAAAGGATTGGGATCTGTGTGATCGATCCTTTCTTGTCCTTGATCCTTCCGGCACGCTCATACAGCTGTGCCAGGTCGGTATACATGTAACCTGGGTATCCGCGCCTTCCGGGCACTTCCTCTCTGGCCGCCGATACCTGACGCAACGCCTCGCAGTAGTTGGTGACGTCGGTCATGATCACAAGCACCTGCATATCCAGTTCGAAGGCCATGTACTCCGCGGTGGTGAGTCCCAGACGGGGCGTGACTATACGCTCGACAGCGGGGTCATCGGCGAGGTTCAGGAAGACCACTGCGCTTTTCAGCGCTCCGGTCCTCTCGAACTCCTTCATGAACATCTGCTTCTCTTCGTTGGTGATACCCATGGCGATGAACACCACGGCGAACTCTTCGTTCTCGCCGCGGACCTTCGCCTGCCTCGCGATCTGCAGGGCTATGTCGTTGTGGGGCAGACCGGATGCCGAGAATATCGGCAGCTTCTGTCCCCTGACCAGGGTGTTCATACCGTCGATGGTGGATATCCCGGTCTCGATGAAATCGGACGGGCTGTCCCTTGCCCACGGATTGATGGCCGCTCCTTCGATCCCGAGCTCTTTCTCGGGAACGATGGGCGCCCCGCCGTCGATGGGTTCTCCTGCTCCTGACAATACCCTTCCGAGCATGTCCCTGGAAACGGGCATCTTCATCGCCTCTCCGAGGAAGCGCACAGATGCAGACCTGTCGATACCGGTGGTGCCTTCGAATATCTGAACGACGACCAGGTCATCGGATGAATCGAGAACCTGCCCTCTCCTGACACTTCCGTTCGAGAGCCTGACCGAGACCATCTCCTGGTATCCGACCGGCTCGGTCTTCTTGACGAAGATGAGGGGTCCGGCAATCTGGGAGATCGTCTTGTACTCTTTGGTTACTTTTGCCATAGTATCACACTCCCAGTCCTTTGAACTGTTCTTCCATGTCTGCTCCTACTGCTTTCAGCTCTTCGTCGATCTTCTCTTCGTACTTGGCCTGGTTGAACCTCTGCCTGACAGGTAGGTATGCGATCTTGTCGACGGCTATTCCGTTGGCTATCGCCTTTTCGGCCAGATCGGAGAATTTCCTGATTAGCTTCATCATGACGTACTGTCTCTCGACAGGGCAGTAGCAGTCCACGGGGTGGTATGCGTTCTGCTGGAGGAATATCTCACGTATCATTTTCGCGGTCTCGAGGGTCATCTTCTGCTCGTCCGGCAGTGAATCGGAACCGACCATCTGGACTATCTCCTGGAGCTCCGATTCCCTCTGGAGGACCTGCATTGCCCATGCCCTCTGATCGATGAAATCCTCTGCGACGTTGTCCTTGAACCATCCGGACAGCTCCTTTCCGTACATGGTGTAGGAGGTCAGCCAGTTGATGGTTGGGAAGTGCCTCCTCTCTCTAAGCTTGGTGTCGAGTGCCCAGAACACACGTACGATACGCAGGGTGTTCTGTGTAACAGGCTCGGACAGGTCTCCTCCGGGGGGAGAAACCGCACCGATAACGGTGATGGACCCGTCCTCTCCGTTGAGGGTCTTTGCACGGCATGCGCGCTCGTAGAACTCGGATAGCCTTCCCGCGAGGTAGGCGGGGTACCCTTCTTCTCCGGGCATCTCTTCCAATCTGGATGAAATCTCACGCATGGCCTCGGCCCACCTTGAGGTGGAGTCGGCCATGAGAGCGACGTTATATCCCATGTCCCTGAAGTACTCCGCTATGGTCATTCCGGTGTAAACGGACGCTTCCCTTGCGGCGACAGGCATGTTGGATGTGTTGGCGATCAGAACGGTCCTCTTCATGAGCGACTCTCCCGTCCTGGGGTCCGTCAGTTCGGGGAATTCTGTAAGAACTTCCGTCATTTCGTTTCCGCGTTCTCCGCATCCTATGTATACCACGATCTCGGCGTCCGAGAATTTGGCCAGGGACTGCTGTGTGACCGTCTTTCCGGTACCGAACGCACCGGGAATTGCGGCTGCTCCTCCTTTTGCAAGGGGGAACATCGTATCCAGGACCCTGAGCCCTGTAATGAGTGGCACGTCGGGCATGTACTTCTCGGCGACCGGGCGGGGTCCACGGACCGGCCATTTCTGGACCATCGTGAGCTCGTGCCCGTCGACTACGGCGATGACCTTATCGACGTTGTATTTCCCTTTCTCTGCGATCTTCTCGACTTTTCCTTTCGAAATGGCCGGAGGCACCATGATCTTGTGCATCATGGACCCCTCCTGGACCGTACCGAGAACCTGCCCGGCAGATACTTCGTCCCCGACTTTAACCGTGGGAACGAATTCCCATTCGAGGTCTCTGCTCAGTCCGGGTGCGGTGGCACCGCGGAAGATGAAGTCTCCCATCATCTCCCTCAGGACCGGCAGGGGCCTCTGGATCCCGTCATAAACGGAGGTCAGAAGTCCTGGTCCCAGCTCTACGACGAGAGGGAGGCCGGTATTTGTAACCGGTTCGCCGGGTTTGATACCGGACGTCTCCTCGTAAACCTGGATGATTGTCTTGTCGCCTACGATCTTAATGACCTCTCCCATCAGCTTCTCGTTGCCAACATGCACGACGTCGTACATCCTGGGCGATATCCCGATGGCGGTCACGACCGGTCCGGCAACCCTGTAAATTACACCTTGTTCAGCGGTCATTCATTCATCCTCTGCTTTGTATAAATCAACGCCAATTACTCTCTTTACTTTCTCACGGAGGTCACTTTCGTCGCCCCCTACCGGCACAATGACCGGCTGGATCGAATCCAACACCCTGTTCCTGACGTTGTGGGACAGGTATGCAAGGTCCTTGGCGTCAACCGCCAGGACCCCCACGTTGGGATCTCCGATTGCTTCCAGCATCTTTTCCTGGTAGTTCAATTCGTTTGCGACGAATACCATCCTGAGCCCCGCGAGGCGGAACCCGAGCACGAACTCCTCGTTACCGATAACAGCTATTTCCATCAGATCACCAGCAGCCCCTTGATAACATCGATGTCCAGCCCGCTCTGGACCCCCCTTGCGATAGCAAGTATGTTGGAAACCTCCGTTTCCTTGTGGATCATGTAGTCTATCACCGGAGCGACGGACAACGGGTTCATATGGGAGAACTTCTTCGCGCGTTCCATCTCATATTTCCTCAGGGCGCTCTCTATTGCCCTTATCGAAACAGCGGGGGCATCGAGCAACGGCTTCACGGCCTCGTAGAAATCCATCTGCGAGATCTCGCTTGAAACCGCAGACACCGACTCTATGTTGGCCAGCTGTGCGGCCGTCCTTCTGTCGATCTGCTTTCCGCCGGGCACTATATATTCCATGACGTTCGCTTCGCCGCAGATTCCTTCGGCCTTGAGCTTCATTATAGTGGAGAAGTTCACAAGGTCGATCTCCCGCCTGACATAGTCCTGGAACATCAGCGTGGGCCTGCTGTTGGGCACAATGGCCTGGAGAAGTCTCGCATACTTGAATTTGTCAAGGTAATCTTCTATGACCGCGAGCCCTCCGGATGTTCCCATGTATGCCGCTATCAGGTCCGACGGGATATTGACGGAGTCCATCCTGCTGTATTCGGTCAATATCTCTTCTACAGTCGAGAGCGACAGAAGCTTGTCCAGGTGTGCCTCCTTGAGGCTTCCTGCAGGGACGAGATCTTCTCTGATGCTCTTCTCGTCCAGTCCGAATGATTTGCCGCGGAGTATCATCTTAACGTTCCAGATATTCCATTTCTCCAGGTACGCCGAGACCATGGTGTACAGCTCCCCCTCGGATGCCTTGAGGATGCTTGTGAACACCCTCGACATGTTCAGGTAGGACGCGTACTCCACCAGGTCGATGCCGGACATCCTGCCTGCAAGCTCGGACATTTCCTTTTGGTATCCGCTCTCGCTCATGTAACGGGAGATCTCAGGAAGGGACATGAGCAACATCTTGTTGTATTCCTCTTCCTTGATCAGCTGGGACTTCTTCGCCTTGACCCGGGTTACCGTGTATGCGTAGTTGCCACGTCTCGTGTTGCGCCTGAACATGTATTCACCCGAACAGGATATCCGATATGACTTTCAGGTTGCTGTCCCAGATGTCGCTCAGCAATGTTCTGTACTGCAGGTCGACCTCTGTGCTTCCATCCTTGCTCCTGAGAATAAGCCCCGCGCTGATGCCGCTGTCCTTCTCCACGGATTCCACGCCGAGCTCCTCGGCCGTGAAGTCGTCCTTATCGGAAATGACCGCGATGGGCGCAGGTATCAGCTTCTTGGCGTCCTTGACGAGTGCTTTGTAGCGTGCCAGCTTGTCCGCTTTGGAAGAGGACTCCAGCTCCGCGAGCGCTTCGTCGAATGTGCGCGCGAGAATCTCCTTCTTCTTAGCCAGGACTATATTCTTGCTCTCCAGCTCCGCGCTGGAGATTTCCTGGCGCTCAAGGCGCTCGATCTCACTCTCGAGCCTCTTATTCTCGCTTGTCTTCATTTCAGAGATACGGGCGTCGACTTCCGCGTTGATCTTTTCGATCTCCGCCTTGGCCGCGTCCATTATGGACTTGACCTTGGCGTCAGCTTCCGCCTGTATCTCCTTCGTGACGCTTTCCAATGCCATGAGATGAGCCTCTGGCTTCACATCACGAAGATAGCAAGGATAGCGATAACCAGTCCGAAGATGACGATTGTCTCAGGAAGAACCATATATATCATAGCCCTTCCGAAAAGGCTGGCATCTTCCGTTATGGCACCCACTGCTGCGGCACCGATGTCTTTCTCAGCCATACCGGACCCAAGTCCGGCCAGTCCAACTGCTATTCCAGCTCCGATTGCGATCAATCCAGCTCCGATGTCTCCTTCCAATACCATTTTTATACCTCTGCTTTGGTTTTATTTTCTGTTTTAAGTGGTTCGTAATGGGTTTTCTTGCGTATGATCTTGAGAGGAGCGTACTCCTTTCCGCCTCCGACAAAAAACTTGGCCATCAGTTCGACGTACTGCAGCCTTACGCTGTGCAGTCCCGCCGAAAGGATCGCCAGGAAGAATATCATGAGGTGACCGATCAGGAACACGGCAAATCCGAGTATTATGCCCGTGATGCCTCCCATCGTGCCGTAGATCATATTGAACGCAATATGGTTGAAGGCCAGCGCCATGCCCGCTTTGGACATTCCGATGGCCGCCAAACGTGTGTAGGAAAGTATGTTCCCCGCGATTCCCGGAAGTTCCATAATGCTCATTCCGCCGTGGCTCTTGAGGTTGATCGCACATCCTATTATCAAAAGCACTATTCCCATGGCGAAGGGCACCATGTATTCCGTCATCAGGCTGCTCATGTCCCCTATCAGCGAGTACGCCAACGCATAACAGAACATCACCAGACCGACGAATGCGAATATCCATCCACCCTGTTCCATGAAGGCGTGCTTGAAGCCGAGCCTCATATGGATGTTTATGAACGCGCATATGTACCCGATCATCAGGTGCACTATCCCTATGTAGACCGAAAGCTTCAGGAGAAGCGGAATCTCCACAAGCTTTCCAACACCCACGTGGTTGATGATATTTCCTTCCTCGGCGTGGATGAATTCCGGCAGTACGGCCGTGAACGCGCCAAGCGCCCCCTCCTGCATACCGAATACATGTTCCCATGTCATGTTAGTGGGTGACAAATATGTTCCGGTGAAGTGCATTCCGAGACACTCTCCGTAGAACAGGAGTCCGAAAACGAACGACCATATTCCGCCGAAGAGCAGGACGCGCGCGACGATACGCCAGTCTTTGCTTTTGGCGACTTTGAGCCCGTATATTCCCAATATTATGAACGGGATGGCATATCCGACATCTCCCACCATGAATCCGAAGAACAGGGGCAGGAATAATGCAATGAGGATTGTTGGATCGATCTCCTGGTACTTCGGCACATCCACAAGTTTTGTGGCGTACTCATAGCCTGCGGAATACCCTCCGTTGTTCATCTTTGTGGGCGCCGTCTTGAAACGTTTCTCCGCCGTCTCGACCTCGGCGTCCTTGCGTCCGCGGGTCTCCTGGAACTCGACGTACATTCTGCCGTCAGAGTCTTTTTCCAGTTTTTCCTTGACGTGCTCCACTCTCTTGGTGGGCACCCACGCATCGATGACGAACGAGTATTCGCTCGTAGCGATTCTGAGTGGGAGCTCTCCTTTTTCAACGGTTATCGACAGGTCCTCGTCCGATGCTCTGAGAAATGCCTGATAGTTTTCCTTCAGGACCGCAAGATTTTCTTCAACCTTTGCGAGAGTCGCTTCCATCTCCGCGATCTCGGCTTCTACAGCCTTAAGCGCGTCGGCCGGTATCCCGGAAACCCCGGGCGGCACCTGGACCTCGGAAAATCCATACGCGGATAGCAATGATGATACCTTGTCCCTGTCGTTGTCCCTTACGAAAACGGCCACCGCGATGGGACCTTTCTTTTTGGTGGCGATAAAAAACTCCGCGTCCATCGCTTTGATGGCCTCGGAGGGGTCGTCGACAACGGTGCCGACGATGGTGGCGATACTCTTGAAACCATTGTAGAACTCAAGGTTCACCGGGAGCATCTGTAAAATTTCAAGGTTGTTTTTCTTGGTGTTTAGCGCGGCGATCCTCTGGTTGAGATCATTCCTTCTGTCGAGGGCCCTCACAATTTCATCCTCGGCCGATTCGACGCTGGCAGATTTGATCCGGCTCTTTATCTCTTCCACTGACAGGCTGGGAGTTTTGGTATGCTTGTTTATACCCAGCTCCTTCTCCATGAACCTCACTTTCAGAAGCCTCTCGGAGGCCTTTGATGAGTATTCGCGGGGCGACCCGATGGAAAAGCCCTCGTCCGCGTCGACCGTGTGATCGATCAGGTGTACCGCTTCGGCACCGTACAAGACCTCGATAGCCTCGTCCATGTGGGCTTTGGTACCCGCTATTACAATCCTACTCATCGACTCAGGAAGCGACATCTAGGGTCCTCTCGAATTCTTTGTTGAGAAAATCTTTGACTTCCTTTATCCCAGCTTCAGAATCTTTCTGGAGGGCGTCGGCCTGGGCCCTGCCCTCTTTGAGGAGCTCTTCGCGTCTGGCCTGAAGCTCCTTTTTCTTTGCTGCGATCTTGGACTCGGTGGAGCTGCGTATCTTAGCTTCCTCATCCTGAATCTTCTTCACAGAATCCCTGCGGGCCTTGGATAATGCCTCTCTGCTTTCGCTGCGGGCCTTTTCGACCTTTGCGTCTGCGGCCTTCTCCG
>WOYN01000010.1 GCA_011620825.1 Candidatus Methanomethylophilaceae archaeon
ACGCAAGATGCGCGCCGGGGTTTCGTCGGAATACGCGGCGGCCATCGGCAAGATCGCTATCGCGAGGGCGGTCGAGGGCGATATTTCCGTGAAAAGCGCGGCATACGCCCTCAAGACCGACCATCAGGTCACCGTCGGGAGCAAGAACATAATGGGAATGAAGGTTCCCAAAGTGGAGGCGACAGGGTCGATGCACACCGACATAGCCCACAAGGGCTACGGTGTGATATCCACTTCCGCGTACATAGAGGAGGCCTCCGTGGCCTTCGAAAAACTTCTGGACACCCTGATAAGGGCCGCAGAGGTCGAAACCACCATGAAGAAGCTCCTTGACGAAATCGAGAGGACCAAGAGAAGGGTCAACGCGCTCGAGTTCAAGATCATACCCGATCTGCAGGACGCCGAGAGGTTCGTCAAGTTCAGCCTCGAAGAGATGGAACGCGAGAACACAACCCGCCTCAAACACCAGAAGAAGAAGAGCGAGGCAGCCGAGTGAGAAATTTCGGGGAGGTCTGGGATGAGATAAGGGAAGACCCGGTAAAGCTAAAGCGGGTCTTCACCGTGATCTGGGTCTCAGCCTACTCGATGCTCATGATCGGCTCCTTTATCATCATCTGGTTCTTGTCGAAGGCCTACCTTTTCTAAACTACTTAAAGAACCAATTTTATGTCATTGTCCGGACTTACGTTTTTGCGTGTACCTGGGACTGTTTGTCGGCAGCCCTTTTTGATGACATCTCCAGACCGCCTATTCCGACGAGTACCAACAGTACGAACAACAGGCGCAGCGGGGTGGCCGGCTCTCCGAATAAAATTATTCCCACCACTACGGAACCCAGGCCGCCAATTCCCACCCATACAGCATAACCAACCCCGGTGGGGATCCCCCTCTTATAGGCCAGGTCCAGGAACCAGGTGCTGACAAAAAGGAAAGCTACGGTGACGACGGTCCAAGGGATCTTACTGAATCCCTCGGAAATGAACATGGTGGTGGCCCAAACGGTCTCGAACATGCCGCCTACGATAAGATACATCCAGGCAACGGCATCGCTCTTCATTCAAGCGCCCCCGAAGTACTGAAGCCCCGTGATTCCCGCTACGATCACAAAAACGAAGAATATCTGCAGGCGATCGATTTTTTCCTGATACAGTAGGTAACCTGCGATCATGGTTCCGATGGCGCCTATTCCGGTCCATATCGCGTACGCTGTGCCCATGTGCATGTCCAACATAGCCAGCGATAAAAAGAATGGGCTTGCGACGATCAGTATTGCGGCGGCGACCGCCCACTTCCTGTTCCTATACGAATCGGACTTCTTAAGAGCAATGACCCAGCAAGGTTCGAGGAGCCCGCCAACAATCAGCCATACAGCGGTCAGTAATTCCATCTGATCAGTCCATGAAACTTCTCATATTTATTTCGCCCGTACCCAGATGCACAACGGGCATTATGGCAGGTTGGGGATTGAAGTTATGCATCTTCTGATACTCGGTCTGGCTCTGCCAGGTCGAGGCGTTGATTATTTTGACTCCGTTGTATTCTCCGGCGCCAGCGCCGTGGATATGTCCGGAAACGAACAGGTCGGGCAGCGTCTCTATGGCCAAATAGTCTTTTTTCTCGGGGGCAAGGGCGGTCCTCTGGCCGTAGATCGGTGCGAGGTGCCTGCGTCTCAGCATCTCCCTCATGACGCCCATGGGATCGTCGTACGTGAGTTTCTGAACGCCCGCTATCCAGTCGTCGATGCTCTTTCCATGGTACGTCTGGATGGTCCGGCCCTCTATCTTCAGGGTTACCGGGTTTCCAACCATCATTATGTTCGAATCGAAGGTCTTGGTGAACATCGTTCCCAATGCGGGCTGGGGCTCCGCCAGACGCACGGCGTCATGGTTCCCGGGGTGAACTATCATCTTTATGTGGTCCGGGATATCCTTGAGGTATTCGGAGAGTTTCTCGTACTGCTCGTAGATATCGTTGATCATGAGCTCTTCTTCCTGTCCGGGGAATATGCCTATTCCATCAACCACATCACCGGGGAAAACGATGTAATCCAGGCCGGTATCGTAGGCGTTTTCCTTAAGCCATGACACCATGCGCTTCCAACGGTCCTCCAGAAAGGTATAGCTGCCTACGTGCACGTCGGATAGGAACGCTACCGAAGATGTGGAATCGGAGACCTCCCAGCGGTTTGTCCTGGGCACGTCGGGCCTGAAGATCTCATTGGCTATCAGCAGGTCCCTGCGCCCGTTGGGCTTTCCCGCTATGCCGATCACCTCGTCGTTGACGAACGTCTCGCCGGCCAACGGCGAATCCTTGGAAATGAGGACCTTGCAGTTGCCTTCATAGTCCTCGATGGTCAATATGGTGTGTCCGTTTTTGGTCACGTTTGCATCATAGACCATGCCGATCACACGAACGTCGCGGTCCAGGTTCATGGCTTTGGCGATCGAGATGCTCATTCCGAAATCCCTGCGTCTGGATATTATTCTGCTTAAGATGTCGTACCTGCTGCGGAAGTAGGTCGTGAAGTCCGATATGTCTCCTTCGCAGGTAGAGTTCCCTGTCACGTCGCTCCCGCCGAGGACCTCTATGTCCGTCTGCTTCTTATTGCGAGGAATGTCGGTTCCGGGGGATTTGAAAACCGGCGCATCGCCCGCCAGGCAGTTCTCTATGTCGGAACGGCTGACGAAAATCTTATCGGAAGAAAGGGACGCAAGCGTGGTGTTCGTGAAAGCGATCGGGTCCCGGTTCGACATAATGTAATCGAGGGCATCGGGGCTGAGGAGTATGCCTCTCTTCGCCGCCGTGCCGAGCACATCTGTCTTCATGGCCGGGTATGTTGCATCATAGATACATAATCCTTGCCCGCCTTCCGGGGAGGGTTATATACGCACAATCAATCTCCGGAACATGATTTCTGTCAGGATATCCTGCCCCGTCAACCCGAGCGAGTCCGAGGACCTGGTGCTGGACGCTGTGATGAAGATATTTCCGGATGCCGCTATGGAAAGGACGTCCATGGGATTCGAGGGCACCGCGCCCGGTATCGAACGCTTCTCAATGCTGGTCCGTCGGCAGAAGATATTGGACGCCGCAAGAGCAGTGCTCATAAAAGGGCTGAAAGACGACAGCACGTCGTTCCGTCTGAACAAGCAGGTGGCGACCGTCGGCAAAGTGTCCTTTGCGACCAAGGGGGCTGTTCTGGGGGCCATCGACGTGCGCATCGATGACGACGACGACATCGAGCTGTACATCGACGCGATGCTTCCCCGCACCATCGAAGGACAGGAGGTAAGATCATGATCGGAGTTTCATGCCCGGAGTTCAGCGCTCACCCGTTTGAGAACATTATGGAGGCTGTTTCCAAAGAGTTCGGCCACTGGGAGATATTCGCGGAGGCAGAACACAGCCTCTCGTTCATATGGGCGAGGCTGAACGCTATCAAATCGACCTACAAGATGACATTTTCGATACACTCGCCGATCAGCGACACGAACCTCGCGGCACTCACCGAAAGGATGAGAGAATCGTCGATCATGGAAATGATATATACTGCCGAGATTGCCTCCGAGACAGGCATAAAGACGATCACCGTCCACCCGGGACTTTCATCGATGAGTGTGCCAGGCATGGAGAGGAAGGCCATAGAGAACGCCAAGAAATCCATGAGGACGCTCGACAGGACGGCCTCGGAGTACGGGGTCACTTATGCCATAGAGAACATGCCCAGCTACCAGCCGATGATCGGCAAGACCGCGGTAGAGCTCAACGAGATAATCGACGGAACGAACCTGAGCGTATGCTTCGACATAGGCCACGCGAACACCACGGGGCAGATCGATGAGATGATATCAACCTTCAAGGACAGGATCGTGAACGTCCATGTGCACGACAATATGGGGGACGACGATTCCCACCTGACCGTCGGGGACGGCAACGTCGATTTCCCGAAGGTCATGGAAGCCATGTCCTGGTATAAGGGACGTTATATCATAGAATCGAAATCGCTCCCTTCGGCCGTGGAGTCGAAGAGAAGGCTCTCAATCCTCCTTGAATGAGTCCGGAAAGAGATCTCTTCCCATGAACCCCCTGGCGAAGGAGACGCCTTTGATCGCCAGAATTACGGTCGTGACCACGCCCAGTCCCAGCAGGACGATCGCCATCAGCGAGAAAACGGAAGTGTCGAGCCCCAGCCAAAGGAACGACTGCAGATAGTCGTTCACGAAGTGCAGCAGTATTGAGGCGTACAGGCCGTATTTGCAGTAAAGATATCCGGCCGCCAGCCCGAATATGAACGACGGCAGGATCTTTATCGCTCCCCAGCCGTCGTAATGTCCATATCCGAATAGCAGCGAGGATGCCACAATGAGGATCATTGAAGCCTTGTTCACGCCGAAGCCTCCCAAGAGATATCTCAACGGCCGCTCCTTTTTTGTGGCGAGCGCCAGTATTCCAAGCGGCAATCCGATTATCAGGAGGCGGGTGATTATCTCCTCCCATACACTGGCACTTGCAAGCGTGAACATCCAGTACTCGTTATCCGAAGTTTCGAAGGTCGGCAGGGATGCGCCTCCCCCCATCATCAGCAGCATTATTACGACCTGTATCGCCACGGTGGAAGGCCAGAGGAGGCCGATCCAGTATACGCTTGTGTCCTCGAGCACGCGGGCGCCCGCGTCCTGGCCGCGGTTCGCGTGCTTGGAGTACATCTCCCACACCAGCCGGGCGAAGCTCAGCACCACGGCCGCCACAAGGAATACCCAGTAGATCTGAGATCCTATTCCGGAGAACCACAGGAAGACGTAGGGTGACGGTATCAGTATGAGCAATCCGTACGTCACGTCTGCGGCGTATGAAAACACGTTCAAAGAGTTGATAAGCATCGCGGCAAGGTCAACGACCAGGAAAACGGTCACGGAAAGCATGGCCGCGAGCGATATCCAGAAGACCGGACCTTTGCCTTTGTCGTCCGGAGTATGCTCGGGCCACGGTCCGAGGCGCCTTCCGCAGTTGCCGCAGAATAATGCGCCGACCGAACGGTAACGGTTGCATTCAGGGCAGTCCAGCATGTTTCCGCATTTGCCGCAGAACCTATGTCCGAGTTCTCGGTCATTCGCGCATTCCGGGCATTCATCCTGCATCACATATCACCTATCAGACCGACGATGTTGGCGACCCTTTCGCAATCTATTACGGCCAGAATCCTCCCTCCGCCCCTGGAAATCTCCGACAGTCTTATCGATATATACCTCTCGCGCAGGCCGCAAAGCTCGCGGAAACCCCTTACCGTGTTGATGTGGTCGTCCCATTCTTCTGCGAAGGATTCCGGGGACCTCATGTCGAATTTCTTCTTCAGACCCTTCTTGGCAAGCCGGTGCTCTTTGACGAACTCCATCGAGCTCACGCTCCGGCAGTAAAGCTCCGTATACTCGGAGTCCGGCATATCCAGTGCCGAAAGCGTTACAGAATTTGCATCACAGAGGTCCACAAGCTCGCACCATGCGGGCGCAGGTACGGTAACCTCCCCGAAATCGGACAGTCTTTTTGCGAAGACGGCCTCGAGCTCTCCCGGTTCGTATTCTTCCATGAGGTCGGCGCGGTTTCTGACGCCCATGATCTCTTCGGCACTGAGGGATGCGGCATAACGGTCATAGTTCCCGAAGGCCTCCCTCACAGCCTCGCCGTATGCAGAAAGCCCTCTTACCACGGGCAGGATGTCGACGTCGGCACCCCCGATCTTCATGGATATCATTTTTTACTGCTCCTTGCAAGAACAAGATCCGTGAGCTCCTCGCTGTCATCTATCTTCCCGAGCTCGTCTGTGGATATCACCGCTGTCGTCTTTATGTTCTCGCGGTCGCGGGCACGCTCCACGATCACGACCGACGGTCTCCCTGCAAGATTCGAGACCTCCGATGTGACCAAAGCCCTCTGTATCAGTTTTCCCTCGTCCGTTCCGGTCGCGGTCAATATGATCACCTCTTCGACCCTCGAAAGGGCGTCGAAAGGGCTCTTCATCACGGGCGTGACGCTGAAACCGATCTCCAGCAGCTTGTTCAGGATATACGATCCGGTACGGGCGTCGCCCCTGATCTCATACTTGCCGGCGGTGTCCTCCGTCTTGTAGGCGAACGGGTCCAGCGGCAGTATCATCGGCGTGTTCAGGAATTCCTCTATGCGCAGGGCCGCATCTATCATTGCCCCCATTCCCGACTCGTACATCTGTACCGTGCGCCTCGACACCCCTGCCATCTCCGCGATGACGCCCAGGCTCAGCCCCTCTTTGTTCCTGATCTGTTTGAGCATGTCGCCGTCCAGTCTGACATAAAGTCCTCCGGGCGCCGCGAATATCAGTGGCGGGACTTCCTCGATGGTATGTTCCGCCAGTGTCTCATTGGAAATGATCGGGATGTTGAACCTCGAGTAGACGATGCCCAGTTCCAGCACCCCGGAGCTGGACCTCTCGCCTATAAGAAGCGGGCTGGCTTTCAGGGCCTCGGCTAGGACCTTCATCTCCTCTGCGTTCTCTCTGGAAAAGGCATCGACATTGCTGAGTATTTTGATTATCAACAGCTTGTCGTCCCTTCTGGCGACGATGTCGAAGCAAACGCTGCGGAGATTCAGGGTAGAAGACACATCGTAACCGGCACTTGTCAATATGGTGCGGGTGGACTCGATAAGCTCCGCTCTGCTCACGGTAATAAAGTGGTAGTTCTTCTATAAAAAATAATGCCTATACTATTTATGGGATGCCGGAGGTCCCGGCCGGCCCGGGGGACCGGCCTAAAGGGTTTAAGGGGGAAAATAAGCCCAAGGTCAAATCAGTTGACGTCGATGCGCTTGCTAGATTTCTTCTTGTCCTTGGACTTGAAACTGACCTCCAGGATGCCGTTGTTATATTCCGCTTTGGCGGATTCGACGTCCACCTCGCAGGGCAGGGCCACCTCTTTCCTGTACCTCTTGTTAGGCGTGTCCACGGAGATCGAGACCGAATCGAAGGTCGCATCGATCGCGATGCCCTCCTTCTTTGCACCCGGGACCTCTGCGATCATTCTCACGGTGTCCCCGTCCATCGCAACATCGGTGAACGGCTCCTTCACGGAGTTCGCGGACGGCAGTCCGAGCTCTCCTGCGACGTTCCCGAACTCTTTGACGTGGGCGATTCCGTCAGGACCGCGGTACATCGTGTACCCGTAGGTCTTGACGTCGGGGTCGTTCAAATTTTCGAAACTGGAGAGCATTTCGTCCATCCTTCTGTTGAAGTTCTCGAATTCTCTAAACAGTATGTTCCAAATGTCTTCGCTCATTTCCATCACTCCTTGTTCTTGTTCTTGGCCTTTCTTCAGCTGCCGCTGTATTCTCTCAACCTCTCGGCCGCGTCCGGTCCGAATTTATCGACCGCGCCCTCGAAGTCCTTCATCGCCACCTTGCATGTGTCGATGGCCTCCGGGGTCGGCACCTCGCCGGACGCCACAAGGCGTCTGACGGAGGTCATGATGGCCTCGTTGCATATGGCCGCGATATCCGCGCCGGTGCATCCTTCCGTCAGCTCTGCAAGCTTCTTGAGGTCCACGTCGTCCTCGAGGGGCTTGCCCCTTGTGTGTATATCGAATATCGCCTCCCTCGATGTCTTGTCGGGCGGAGCGACCAGTATGCTCTTGTCGAACCTTCCGGGCCTGAGCAGCGCGGGGTCGATCATGTCGGGGCGGTTCGTGGCCGCGATGACCACGACGTTGTTGAGAGCTTCGAGCCCGTCCATCTCGGTCAGCAGCTGGGACACTACGC
>WOYN01000112.1 GCA_011620825.1 Candidatus Methanomethylophilaceae archaeon
AGTAAAAATCTCGAGGTCCAGTTGCTCGCCTCTGGAATTGTACGCCCTCCAGCTGTTGCGGTCGAACGGCATGCATGTTATTATGTGCACACCCCCGTAATTAGCGAAATATTGGAGATCGTCATCGGAAGGTTCGTTCGAATAGCCGGGATGGGAATGCACCGTACCGACAAGGCTGAAATCCACCGGGGCCATCCAATCGTTCAGAAAACTGTGCGAATCGCCGTAAACGGTGCCGGGTATCAATACCAGCTCCGAGATTATCCCATCGTCCTCCCTCATCATGCTGAGGAATTCTTCCGGGTACGTCGAGAGCGCCGCATCGTTGAAGGCGTCGATGAGCTCGATGTAGATCCCCCGAACCTTCTTCATATCGCATTCACCAGCTTCTCCCTGACGCGGGAATAGAAGTCCTTATCCAGCTTTATGAATTTGGCGAGGTTGTCCGAGAGCGAGAATTCAACCCGTGTGCCTCCTCTCATCGGATACTCGTGCTGGCCGTCCACAACGATAAGACAGCCCTTGCCCATAACCTCCTCTATCGTTATTTTGGACGTATAAGGGACGACGAACGGACGCGATGCGAACTTGAACGCCGCCATCGGCACTATTAGGAACGCTCCGACCCCGGGATCGGTTATCGGAGCTCCCAGGCTCATCGCGTAGCACGTGGACCCCGTGGGGGTCGACACGATGACCCCGTCGGCGCGCACCTCTGTGGCCAGGTGGTCGTTGACATATATCTTGTACTGTCTGATCTTGGCCACGGAATCCGTGTGGACCACCGCCTCGTTTACCGCCTCTGCGAGATATTCTCCGTTATACCACGTTCTGAGCTTGGACCTGTTCTCAACAGTGTATTCTCCACGCCTGATACGCGATATGCTCTCCTCTATCTCATCTGGCTCGACCTCCGCGAGGAACCCGACGCCGCCTGCGTTGATCCCTATAACGGCCGCATCGGTTTTTTTAAGCGCTCTGAGTATGGTCCCGTCCCCGCCGACGACTATCACGATGTCTGCATCCATTTCAGTGAGCGGGGTACCTTCCGTCCCGATGAGCTTGGCGGCCGAGGTGTCCAAGGTCACCTTCTCCCCCTTCAGTGCGTTATATGCCCTCTGCACGTATTCGCGCGCTTTGGGGACGGTCTCGTTGGCGTATATCCCGTAACGCGTGGTTCCGTGCTCCTCGATATGCGGCCTCATTACGTGGTCGAAGACCTCTCTGCACGAACACGCCACGAAGCTTGCGTGATGTGCGTTGTCCAGAGGCATGTCCAGCCTGTTGCCGCCCGTATCGAATACCTCGCCGCCCGCCTCCCTGAGTATCAGCGCACTGGCGGCTATATCGACCGTTCTGACGGCGCGATTGTAGCGGTAGGTGTTCATGTAATAGATGTCCGCATGCCCGAGAGCCAGAAGGGTCATTTCCAGAGAAGCGCATCCCATCGAGCGAGACGTCTTGACGTTCTTGGCAAGTGTGAAAGCCTCGTCCACGGCGGCATTCCCCATATATATCATCGCGAACAGATTGGAGAAATCGGGCTTTCTGACCCTGAGCCTCCTTCCGTTATAATATGCGCCATCGCCCTTGGACGCCCAGAACTCGTCCCCGGTTGCCAGGTTCCTGATGTAGGCCGTGTGCATGCCGCAGAGAGATCCTGTTCCGACGGCCATGGAAATCGTGTAGAAAGGTATCTCGGCGACGGAGTTGCTGGTCCCGTCGATCGGGTCGAGGACCAGGATTTCGGAGGCACCATTGTCGACGAAACCGATCTCCTCACTGAGAACATTGAGAGCCAGACGGTTCGATTCTATATATCCGAGCACCGCGTTCTCGGCCACCTTGTCGATCTCCGAGGTTGGCGTGCCGTCATCGCCCATGCATATCTCGTTGCCCCTGCTGCAGGGATCGGGAATGAGCGAAATGGCCATCTGGACCGCGTCAGCGATCTCGCGAAGGGTCTTAATATCCATGGGACCGCATTGATATGCTCCCGTATTTAGGGTTTGCAACGGTCGGCACAGGTTATTTCTAAAACCATGGCATTGACACGGGCATGGATCTTTTGGACCGCGTGCCCGGGGTTTTTTCAGAGAGGGGGCGCCTGTACACCCTGTCGACCTTTCCGGGCAAACGCGTCTACGGTGAACGCCTTGTCACCGAAAAAGAGAACGAGTACCGCGAGTGGTCACCGAGGCGGAGCAAGCTCTCCGCGTATCTTACAAACGGAGGAAGGTCTTTTCCGTTCACCGAAGACAGCGGGGTCCTCTATCTGGGTGCTTCCAGCGGCACCACTGCTTCCCATGTGGCCGATATCTGCCGTAACGGTTCGGTGGTGTGTATCGAAATATCGACCAGGATGTTCAGGGACCTTGTCACGGTCTGTGAAACGCGCCCGAACATGATACCCGTCCTCGGTGACGCGACCCGCCCCGACGAATATCGGTTCGCCACCGATAGTATCGACATAGTCTATCAGGACGTGGCGCAGAAGCATCAGGCGGAAATAGCGGCCGACAACGTCGAAGCGTTCGGTGCGAAATACGGAATGGTCGCCATAAAAGCAAGGTCGGAAGACGTCACGGCCCCGCCGGGCCGCATTTTCAGGGAGGCAAAAGATGTGCTGAAAAGCAGAGGATTCGAGATATTCGACTCCCGCGAACTGGAACCGTATGAAACAGACCACGCGATGATAGTCTTCGGGGTGCGGAATTGACCACTGTCTACACAGTAGCGATATCCGGAGGAAAGTTCCTCATGGTCTTCAACACGAAGCGCAACGGGTGGGAGATGCCGGGCGGAAAGGTGGAGAAGGGGGAGAGCATAGTCGATGCGGCTAAAAGAGAGTTCGCCGAGGAGGCGGGATATGAGGTGAACATAGTTTCGGTCCGCGACCTGGGGTATTGCTACGTCTGCGCAGCGGATCTTGGAGGCAGGGTCTGCGTCTGCGAGATGGAGAGCAGGCTTTTCGATTTTATCCCGGAATAGCTGTCCTTCGACCGCTGTGAATACGAGAATGTGGTCCCCTGGGCCATCGAGGAGCTTGAAAATAGGAAAGCAACAGGCCTTCCCGATCCTCCGCGCGTATGATGGCGGGGTCATTAAATTAGTGAACCTTTTAATAGTGGTTCTAGAATGGAGTGTAGCCTAGCCGCCAAACATATTCGGAGCATCATATCATGGCAAGAATGCACACTAGAAGAAAGGGGAGATCCAGCTCTAAGCGCCCGATGATTTCCGAGAACCCGGCGTGGGTTCCGATCGGAGCGGCGGAGATTGAAGACCTCATCGTGAAATACGTTAAGAACGGAGTCATTTCCGCAAAGATAGGGCTTATCCTGAGGGATCAGTACGGTGTCCCGGATGTAAAGCTCGCAACCGGAAAGACCATTACCAAGATCATGGAAGAGAAGAATGTCTCCCCGTCCATGCCCGAGGACCTGTCTAATCTCATGGCGCGCGCTATCTCCCTCAACGTCCACTTGAAGGAGCACAGGGGCGACGTCGCGAACAAGAGAGGGCTCAATCTCATCGAGGCAAAGATCAGAAGGCTCGAGCGCTACTACAAAAGCAGGGGAGTTCTCCCCAAGGAGTGGAAGTACTCTCTGAGCAACGCTGAGCTTATGCTCAAGTGAGACTCATATGGACCGAAGCGTCCCAAATAAACTACTTGACGACCTTTCAAAAGCCGCGGAAATCGTCCGCGGCCATGGTTTTATTCATGTTTTTTCACATTATGATGCTGACGGTATAGCTTCGGCGGGTATCATCGCGAAGACCCTTCTGCGCGAAGGAAAAGAGTTCACTGCTACTCTCTTCACAACTCTGGACGATACCTCCTTCGATCATATCAGGAACTGCGGAGCCGAATGTGTGATAATCTCGGACCTGGGCGCCTCCTACATCGAAGAACTGGATGCTATGACGTGCGACGTGGTCGTTCTCGACCACCACGCCGTATGCGCAGAGGCCGCTAGGATCTGCTATATCAACCCGCACCTTCACGGCATAGATGGTATGAAATTCGGATGCGGATCCACTATGGCCTGTCTCTTCGCCATCAGGATGGACCACAGGAACTGGGACCTTGTTCAGATAGCGTTCGCCGGGATGTACGGCGACAGGCAGGAAATGGAGGGGCTTAACGGCTTCTTATTGGATGGAGCCGTGAAAAGAGGCTTTATCAAGGCTGAGAGCGGCTATGTTGTCCCCCGCGGAAAACTGACCGACGAACTATACCTTATGACCGAACCTTACATCAGAGGTGTGAGCGGAAGCGCCGAGGGCGTTGCCTCACTCCTCAAAGACGCGGGAATTTCCCGTGATGCGATGGGTTCCGGACTCTCTGACAGCGAGAGAAGACGCCTCTCTTCCCTGATGGTGCTCAAATTGGCAGAGCAGGGCGTCGCCGCCGAGACAATGGAAAGCACGTCCGGGACGCGTTACGCTTTGAAAGATTGGAGCCTCGACTCTGCAGGCCTGGCATCCCTTTTCGATGGTTGCGGCCGCAACGGCCAGATGGGGCTGGGCGTGGCCGTCGCATGCGGCGACGTGAAAAGCATCGAAGCCGCCGCCGAAATAGAAAAAGAATACAGGCGCGAAGTTGTACAGAGCGCGGCCGCGCTGGACGAACGGGGGCTTACCCAGATGTCCAATGTCCAATGGTTCGACGGCACCCGGTCCGGATACACCGGGGTGCTGTGCGGGATAGCTATGAGCTACTTTGGAGACCAATCCAAACCAACCTTCGGGATCAATTCATCAGAGGAAATGGCAAAGGTCTCCGGAAGGGCGACGGGCAAGCTTCTCGCCAGGGGGGTAGACCTATCATCGGCACTACGCGAGGCCTGCTCGTCGGTGGGGGGCACCGGCGGAGGACATCGCATAGCCAGCGGAGGTTCGTTCCCTTCTGGCAGAACACGGGATTTTATAGAAAAGCTGAACGGGATAATAAAGTCCCAGGTCAGCGCCAGGTAACTTCGACCTCATCGGTCCGGAACCTTTGCCTTACCGCCGTGGAAGGTATTCCCATGCGCACTCCGGAATCGTACATCAGATAACCCAGCCATGCGATCATAGCGCCGTTGTCCATACAATACCTCTTGTCCGGTACGAACATTTCAGCGCCGCGCGCCTCTGCCATCTCTCCGACCATCTCCCTCAGCCGCATGTTCTGTGCGACCCCTCCTCCGAGGAGCACCTCTTCCTTGCCGGTATGGGCCATCGCCCTTTCCGTTACCTCGGTCAGCATTGCGAAGGCCGTCTCCTGTACCGACATGGCTATATCTTCGATCCTATGCCCCTTTTTGTAAAGTTCCAGAGCGGCTGTCATGATCCCCGAGAATGAAACATCCATCCCTTTCACGGAGTATGGAACATCCAAAAGCCGGGTGCCTTCCATTGCCATTTCCTCGATCTTCGGTCCGGCGTAGAAACCGAGACCGAGCTCCCTCCCCAGTTTGTCAAACATATTGCCGATCCCTATGTCCTCCGTCTCTCCGAATATCCTGTACCTCCCCTCGGAAAAGGCGATCACCTGGGTGTTGCCCCCGGATGCATAAAGCAATGCCGGATCGTCGCATCCTTCCATCGCACGCCCAATTTCGATGTGCGCGATGCAATGGTTTGTTCCGATTATCGGAATGTTAAGGCGGTGGGAGAGCGCCCTTGCGGCCGTCGCAGATGTTTTCAGGCACGGCCCCAGCCCTGGCCCCATGGAGAACGAAATCAGATCGACGTCCCTTATCGAAATTCCGGCTTCCCCCAATGCTTTTCCGATATCTTCTGCGACGTTCTCGGCATGATGATTGGCCGCCTCCCTCGGGTGCAGGCCTCCCTGCGGAGGCCTGTACATGTCGATAACATTGGCCAGTACCTTTCGTTGATCTTCGGAATCGATGATCCCCACCCCCAGCGTATGGGCTGTGCTCTCTATGCCTATCGTCTTCATCTTGCGCCGGCGATCTCCTTTAGTTTTTTAAGGACGTTGATCGAACCTTCGGCGGCAAACTCATCGTCAACAACAAGAACGGGGAATGCCTTTCCCAATATGCCATAGAACGCTCCTTCGGCGAGCCCGTCGGCGGCATCTACATTCTGGACATCCACATCGATGCCTGGTGGAATCCTTTCCTTGACATACTCGCATTTGCTGCAGTCGTTCTTTGTGAAGAGTATGATCTCCGCCATGGAACGGACAGATGCATACCACGATTAAAGCTTGTCGAGACCATGTGCCAGCATATCAGGCATAATATCTGGCTGGTGTTCTTTGTAGGAAAGATATAATTACTATGATTGTATCAAGGCCATGTTGGGCTCGTGGTCTAGGGGTTATGACGTCGCCTTGACATGGCGGAGGTCGCCGGTTCAAATCCGGCCGGGCCCACCAGCTTTTGCCCCCGACCGTCATCGAGGGAGTATATATAAGAATAGATTTGGCGACCGTGAGTGTGTTGGATGATTTCCATGGCGCTGTCCTCCTCGTAGATGAATGCCTCTGGTGTCTGGGACTTCTGCCGATAATCGGAATAGGTTTTGCTAACCCTCAAACTAAATGCCTCTGGCTCATGCACTTCACCGAATCTATAAGGATGGCAACATCCGGAGATAGGAAGGAAAAAGAAAGAAGAATCTCTTCTTCAGAAGCCTTCTGGATAAGCATGGGTGCCCGAATCGAGATAGGTAATATAGCCGATGTCGGACCGGCAGTAATGATGGGCGGCGCGGGCGTTATTTTCTGGATGCGGGTTTTCGCCCTGATCGGTACCGCCGGCAGTTTCGCGGAATGCACCTTTGGGACGGATCTTCAAGGAAAAGAAGTCCGACGGCCACTATCCGGCGGTCCTGCGTATCACATCGAAAACAGCCCTAAAAACCCGAAGTCCGCCATCTCCGTTGCTCTTGCTCATTCTCGTTACGTACGGCATAGGGCTCATTGGCGTGCAGTCTGCCAATGATACGGATTCGTTCGTAAATGCTCGGATTCGAAAACAGCCAGCTTTTCTTTGCCCTGTTACTCGCCTTATAGCCGTCACTATAGTGTTCGGGGGATCGAAGGGGCTGCAAAGGCATCTGCAAAGGTCGTTCCGGTAATGGCCATCTGGCGGACAGTCCTGATCCCGATAACTGCCATTGTCAACTGGCGACTGATAGAGAATGCGTTCGCCATGACCTTTGAGGGCACGTTCGGATACGACAGCATATTGAGCGGGGCGCTTGGCGCTATCGTAACATGGGCCTTAAGGGGGGCGTATTCTCGAACGAAACGGGAATCGGATCCGTGCCAACGTAGCATCGTCAGCGGAGGTATCGCACCCTGCCAAACAGGCACTTATACGATCTTTAGGCATTGTTTTTGATACCATGGTTATCTGTAACGGGTCTGTTTTTATCATTCTGACCTATCGGACCTCGCTTCCATCGGGCATATCGTCAACGGCGCTCCTCCGGTCGCGGTTCCCCTCGGCGGAGATCCGCTAGGCTCGGCCGCTCCTGCGATAATCCGTGTTCCTCATAGTGTTCGCATTCACAAGAATGATCAGTTATTATTCAATGTGCGAATCGAATGCAAAATTTATTTCCGAAAGAGCATTTGTTATGCTGCCCTCAAGGTCCTGATCGTGCTTGTGGTCTTCTTTTCGTGCCTTGCACTGATACAGCTGATATGGGACCCGTGCGACATTTTCATGGCTGTGATGGTGAGCGACATGATCGTAGCGCTGCTCCTGAGCGGCTACGTTGCGGCTGCCCTAAAG
>WOYN01000100.1 GCA_011620825.1 Candidatus Methanomethylophilaceae archaeon
TCCCCTGCAGGCGGGACAGCTGCAGTCCAGAGATTGCATCTCCTGCAGGCGGAACGTCCCGTCCACGAACATCAACCTGTCGTCCCTGGCAAATTTGGCATAGGACGCAGAATCGAAAAGGTCGCAACCCATGAGCGCGGCGAAAGCGAGTATCATCGGGTGACCGGCCCCGAACAGGTGCACGGGACGCCCGGGGTTGATGCCCATTTTCGAGCTCATGACCACATCGACCAGATCAGAATAACGGTACTGCTCCATGAGCGGGACCACCCCGCCTATGGGATGGACGTCGATATCCATTGTAGCCATCTTCTCGGCGCAGTATGTCCTCAGGTCTGTGAATACAGAACCTTGGATGACGCCGTTCAGAAGCATATCGCCTTTCATCTCGCAGGCGGCCTCGGTCCTCTTCAAAGTCTCATCTGTAGCCCATCGGGTCTTTTCTTTGGACCATTCGGGCTCGGTGAATATGTCGAGCACGGTGCCGATGTCGGTACCGATGCTCTTCTGGAATTCGATGATCTCCTGGTTGGTCAGATCGACCTCGCCGTACATGTGGCTCTGGAAAGTTCCGGAGTCGGTCATTATGATGCCGTCGAAATCCAGCATCTTGTGAAGCCCCTCTGCCCGAGCCCTTTCGCTCAGTTCCGGAGTGTTCTTGATGATGTACGAATTTGTGATCAATGCACCGAACCCGAACTCGTCGTGCAGTTCCTTGGGAGGCACCGTGTTGATCTTCGGGTTGACCACGGGCAGCAATGCCGGAGTCTCTATGGAGCCGGAGGCTGTTTCGAAGCGGCATATGCGCGCCAAACCGTCCCTTCTGAGAAGCTCGAAGCTTGCCATCAGCTCACATTATCCTGTTATTGTAGGCGTCCGCGTAAGCTTTGGAGATGGCGTTCTTCATCAGAACATCGGGTATGTCCTCGATGAATTCTTTTTTCCAGTCGAGAACGGGCCTCTCGAACTTTACCAACGAAGGTTTTCCAGTGTCGCAGGCATCTTCGCTGTCGAGCATCTTGATCTGCAGTCCGTCAAGGATCTCATGGACGTCCTTTCCGTTGATGACGACGGCGTTCCTGCCATCGGATGCGGTGTCGATGTACTGTGCCGATATGTCGGCCAAAAGCATCTCTGCCACGAGGCCCATGAGGTAGTTCTTCATCTCCCCGATGGTCTTCCTCCTGATAATGCTGGCTTCCGGGGGTTCCGCGGAGTGCCTGTATTCTATGTTGATCATCGCCATGTCTAGCCTAACACGGGAGTATATTAAAAGGATTATTGAAGTCCGGTCCTGGGTTTAGTTGAAATACTATCTAGGTGTATGTTTCGACGTATGGCAGGACGCGACCCAGACGACCGCAAATTGGTGATCCTTGTGAGGAACGATCTCAAGATGACCAAAGGCAAGATCGCAGCCCAGGTGGCCCATGCGGCCGTCAACTGTGCGTTCGCATCCAAGAAAAAAGATGCTGCCAACTTTAATGCCTGGTATGATTCCGGTCAGGCCAAGGTGGTCCTCAGGGTCGACTCCGAACGTGAGCTTTTTGAATTCAAGGCGGTTGCCGAGGCCATCGGGATAACATGTTCCCTCATCACCGATGCGGGAAGGACCCAGATCGAGCCCGGGTCGATAACCTGCCTTGGTATAGGCCCTGAAAAGGTCTCAGTGCTGGACAAGATCACCGGCGATCTCAAGATGCTTTAATCCGGCATCGAAATTGGTCCTGAGCTCCCTGACGAGCACTTTCAGGTTCTCGGTCGTCATCATGGACGATCTCACGCATACTCCGGCGGCCCCCTTTTCCGAGACGCGGCCGATGTTGTACGGGGTTATTCCGCCGATGGCGTAGACAGGGACGCTAACAGATCTGAACACGTCCGTGATGAGAGCCGTTCCCTTCGGGACGGCATCGGGCTTGCATTCGGTTTTGAATATGGGGCCGGCGATCAGATAGTCGGCCCCCAGTTTCACCGCCTCCTTCGCTTCCTTGAGGGAATGCACCGAAACCCCGACGGATGAAAATCCGTCCCTGTCCTTCAGTTCGCGCATTCTTCCCAGAGGGAGCTGTATGTTTTCCACGTTCAGAGACCTGGCGGTCATTGAGTGGGTGTTGATGCACATAGGTATGCCGTATTCCGTGCATATGGCGAGGCACTCGGTGGCCAGATATCTGTACTCCGGTTCGATGAGGCCTTTTTCCCTGAGTATTATCATGTCCGCCCCCGATTCGGCGATGGCCGCGATCTGATCGGCAAACGGGCGGGTCATGATCCTCCTGTCGGTCACGGCGATGATCTTTGCTCTGGATTTCATTGAACTCCTCCGTCAGACCTTGATATAATCGTTGAACACGGGCTGTCTTCCGTTGGCGACCAGCGCGTTCATGACCTCCTCCAGGTTTCTCGGGTCCGATATATCGAACTGGGCATCTCCCTTTTCCGAACCCGAATGCTCTCCGATCCCGACGCTCACACCCGCGGACATCTTTGTAGCGCAGATCTTTACGATATTGTCCCTGAAGCCCGGGCGTTCCCTGGTGGAGATGGTCTCCCCGGCGAACGGCATGAAGAGGCGGTACGCCATGGCGACCTGCAGGAGCTTGGACTCCGTGACGCTGTTCTCGGCATCCTCATGGTTGATGAAGGGCCTGAACCTCGGCAGCGAGAAGGATATCTCAGCATGAGGATATTTCCTCTGAATTTCCATCGCATGCAGGCCGCAGGCAAAGGAATCCTTTCTAAAATCCGAAAGACCCAGCAGAGGAGCGAACCCCACTCCTCGCATCCCGCCGATGAGCGCACGTTCCTGGGCGTTGAACCTGTACGAGAAGATCCTCTTTCTCCCTGCGGGGTGAACTTTTCTGTAAACATCGGTGTCGTATGTTTCCTGGAACACCGTAACGTAATCTGCACCCATCTCGTGCATCTTACGATACTCGTCGGTGTTCATAGGATAAACCTCCAAACCTATATTGGAGAAGTACCTCGAAGCCCTGGAGACAAGGTCGGCGATGTAGCCGGGGTCTGAATGGGTCCTCGATTCTCCGGTCAGGAGGAGTATCTCCCTCAAGCCGGTTGATGAGATCGCCTTCATCTCACGATCTATCTCGTCCCCGACCAGTTTGGCGCGTTTGATCACGTTGCTGCTGTTGAATCCGCAATAGACGCACCTGTTGGTGCAGTAGTTGGAAGCGTAGAGAGGCGTGAAGATGTTCACGGAGTTCCCGAAATGCTTCATCGTCTCTTCCCTGGCTCTTATGGCGATCTTCTCAAGGAACGGCTCTGCGGCAGACGAAAGCAGGGCTCCGAAACCATCTTCGCTGACATTCTCCGAAGATATCGCGTCGAGAACATCCCGGTCGGAGTAATCATCGGGATCATAATCCGAGGTGCGGCCGAGCACCCGGGTCATGAGCTCCGGGTCTATGTGCTCCATCCCCTGCTCGTAATCCTCTGCATCCGTGAAATCTCTCATTTCATCCGTCCTCGAGGAATCCCGTTAGAGGACTGGACGCCTCGGCTCCGTGTTCAAGGATCCTTCCGGGTCCGGACAGATATGCCAGACGTCCGGCCTCGATCGCCATCCCGAACGCCCTGGCCATCGATGCGGGATCCCTTGAGGTGGCTATCGCGGTGTTGGCCATTATCGCGGCCGCGCCGATCTCCATCGCCTCGCAGGCCTGCGACGGCCTGCCGATGCCCGCGTCGACTATGATCGGAAGATCGATCTCTTCCACCAGTATTTTGACGAACTCCCTCGTAAGGAGGCCCTTGTTGCTGCCGATGGGCGCTCCCAGCGGCATTATGGCGTCCGCCCCGGCATCTGCCATGTCCCTCGCGGCGGATAGGTCCGGCATCATATAGGGCATCACTATGAAGTTCCTGGCTTTCAGCAATTTAACTGCTTTCGTCGTCTCTGCATTGTCGGGAAGGAGATATTTAGAATCGCGGATTATCTCTACTTTAACGAAATCTCCGCATCCCAATTCCCTTGCAAGTTCTGCGATGCGGACCGCTTCGTCGGCGTTCCTCGCACCCGATGTGTTCGGCAGGAGCGTTATGCTTCCCGGCATGTAGTCCAGGATGTTCTCCATCCCTCCTGCGTTCGCTCTTCTTACTGCGAGAGTGGCCATTTCCACGCCGCCGTTCTCTATCACCGTCCGGGTCATGTCGAGGTTGAACTTTCCGGATCCCAGGATAAATCTGGATCTGAACTTCCGTCCTCCGATGTCAAGCAGGTCATCGTTCAATTTTTTCATCTTCCATCCCGTATACCAATCTCAGAATTAAGTTTGCCTGATGTCCGGCACATACTGTCACCCTGGGGGCATGCATATCTCCTGTATCGGAGGTCCCGTCGCCGCATACGTACAGTTTTTTGAAGATGTGCTTTGTTATTATATCGTTGGGGCAGCCCCAACCAGCGATGCCCGAGCCCGAAACCACGTATGCGCCAGGCATTTCTGTAAGCACGGTGTTCACGAGCATAGCCTTCGCTTCCGGGCTGTCCAGTGCCTCGCATACTATGCCGCATCCCCTGAACACCTCAGGGATGTTCTGCTCCGTCAAACGGACATCGGACGTGACCGGTCCGATCTCCGGGTCGATCATCTTCAATATTTCCGAGCAGGCCTCGGTCTTCTTGATTCCAAGATGTTTCCTGAAGTAGATCTGGCGGTTGAGGTTCGATTCTGCGACGGTATCGAAATCGACAAGCACGAGATCTCTAAAGCCCGATCTGACCAGCATCACTGCAATATTGGAACCGAGGCCTCCGAGGCCGGCGATTCCAACCCTGACGGCCAATTCATCCGCCCCCGACGAAGCTGACGATCTCCAGTGAATCCGTATTTTTTAGGATGACGTCATTGAAGGCATTCCTTGGAGATATCCTCCCGTTAAGTTCGACGGCGACATTACGTGGATCGTACCCGGACGAAACCAGAAATTCCTGCAATGTAGTTCCGGCCCCGACCTTTATTTCCCTTCCGTTCGCTATCATCGGAAACCCTCAGACGACGAATATGCAGGCATCTTACAATACCTTTGTTCCATAGGCGTCATGGGTTCAAGACGTGCGGTCTGACCTTGAGTATCATGTCGCGGAGGTCGTGGGCCGCTCTCCTTATGTCTTCCTGGGCTACGACGGCCGAAACAACGGCCGCCGCATCGGCACCTGCGCGTATGACGTCCTTGACATTGCCCTGATTTATCCCTCCGACGGCCACTAAAGCGATGTCGGGCACGGCCTCGCGTATGTTCATTATGGCATCCAGCCCTATGCCTTGGCCCGCATCGGGTTTTGTGGTCGTTGTGAAAACGGACCCGATACCCAGATAGTCGGCCCCGCCTTCGCAGGCCTCGAGCGCTTCCTCAACGTTGGAGACACTGATGCCGATAATCGCTTCATCGCCCATCAGGCGTCTCGCGTCCTCTATGGGCATATCTTCCTGACCGAGGTGCACACCGTCGGCGCCCGACGCCATGGCTATGTCGACCCTGTCGTTGACGATGAAGATCCTGTCCATCTCGTACGCTATTTTCTGGATCTCCTTCGCTTGTGCGAGCATCGAGCGCCCGCAGGCGTTCTTCATCCTGAGCTGTACCGTTTCGGCACCGCCTTCATAAGCTAGCCTGGCCACTTCCGCGTCGGTCCTTCCCTTGGAAAGCGAGGAATCGGTGATGACATACAGGTCGATCATGATCATGGCATGTATGCGAAATGTATAATTCCATCGCCGTGACGCCGTCCATACAAACAGATGATAAAAGAGGTTGAAGGCGGGCAGGGCCCGCAATATGGTTTAGAATCCGCAGCGCTTGCTGAGGTTCGCCGGCATGTACATAGCGCGCACGGGCATGCCCTCGGTCTCTTTCTTTATGCGGGCTATCAGCTCTTCGACGGTCATGTCTACGTCCGTGTTCTCCGACCTGACGTAAACTTTCAGCCGGCGGGACTCGATCTCTTTCTCTCCGATGACTGCGGTGTAGGAACACCAGTCCTGTTTCGACAGGCGGACCTTCTTTCCTACGGTGGCATCGGTGTCGTCGACCGAGACGCGTATGCCGGCGGAGCGGACCGCATCGGCGATCTTCAGGGTCGCCCCGACGCACTCCTCGTTCTTCGCCATGAACCTGACCTGCTCGGGCGTGATCCATACGGGCAGATACCCGGGGACACCGTTCTTCTCCAGGGCGACCGCGGTGTCCAGAAGGGTGTACATCCATCTCTCTATGGAACCGATGACCGCGCAGTGCAGAATTACGGGGTACTGCTTCTCCCCGTTCTCGTCCGAATATGTGATGCCGAACCTCTGTGCGTTGCCGATGTCGATCTGGACAGTACCTATCTCTCTGGGCCTCTTCATCTGGTCCAGCATGTGGTACTCGATGTTCACCGTCCAGTAATAGTTGATGCCTTCCGGATAGATGTGTATAAGCGCATCCCTGCCGTGGTCGTTGCACAGTTTCATGATGAGGTCCTTGTTGTCCTGGTAGGCCTTCATCGAAGAGAAGTTGACAAGCATCTCGTAATCCCTTCCGACGGCCTCTATCTCATCGTATATCTTGCCGTCCAGGAAACGGAAGCTCTCCTGAGCTTCCGGGATGGTCCTGCACATGACGTGGAAGTCCGGCATGTTGAGCCTTCTGGTCCTGAAGCACAGCATCGTCTCGCCGGACTGTTCCATCCTGTACGAGTCGGCCACTTCGAATGCTCCGAAGGGCATGTTCCTGTAGCTTATGTTCCAGTTGCGGATCATCGCGAACTGCTGGTGGCATGCCGCGTACCTGAGGACGAATTTCTTCTTTCCGGTGTCCACGGTGTAAAGTCTGTCCCCGAACAGGTCTGCGTGCTCCTTCACCGCAGGTTCGTCGAGCGAGAACATATTGGTGCCCTTGATGTTGTAGACGTTGAATCCGGAAGCGTTCACGATCTGTGTAGCATAGTCCGATATGAGATCGAACATCATCGCGCCGTGGGGGGCGAGGCACATGTGTCCCGCATCGGACATGGATTCCCATTGGATCCCGAACTTCTTGCAGAGCCTGAGGTAGTCGGGCTCCTTGACGGCAGGCGCCTCCTTTCCGAGGGCCTCCTTGTCGATCATATACCTCATGCAGTCCGCGGTCGCTTCATAGTCCCCGATCTGTATCTCTTTTCCGTTCGGGGTCAGGACGAAATAGGCGTCTTTTCCTTTCGCAGCGACCTTCTTTGCGGCTTTTCCGGTGAAATCTCTTGAAAGTTCGGACAGCGGGTGGCCCTTGCATTTGACGTCGAACGATTTGTACCATCCGAAAGGCGCTCTGATGACCTCCGTTCCGTCCGCGACGACCATCTTCTCGATCATATCCAGAAGCTGGACGCTCGTTTTGGGTTTTGCCAGGTCGTTGCTCAGGTGTGCATAAGGGTAGAGCATGACGCGCTCCGCGCCTACTTTTTCCTTGGTTGCGAGGATGTCTTTAGATGCCTCGGCCGCCACGTCCTGAATCGCATCCTCGTCTTTGCTCTCGACGGTGATGAAGGCAACGAGTACCTCTTCCATTCTGCCGTTGTGAAGGCTGTCGGGTATCTCCTCGGCGACCTTGGTCTTTTCCTTAGTTTCGAACTCCATAGAGTCCGCGTGAATATACAGTGCTCTCATGAGACCATGTCCTTAATCGCTCCGTCCCCACAGAAAGGGCGGTGCTTATATGTGCTGATGAGGAGGGTTGTATTAAAAGTGTTTCAGC
>WOYN01000020.1 GCA_011620825.1 Candidatus Methanomethylophilaceae archaeon
GGGCACGTCGATGTATGATCCACACTTGCGGCACTTGACCTCGCCCGGGAGTATTATGGAATTGCACTGTTTGCACCTCCCGTATCCCGGAGGGTACAGGCGCCCCTCTTTGACCATCTTGTCGCGGGTCTTGTTGGCGCTGGATCTCATTCCGTAGGTCAGGAACAAGATCATGAAGTAGAGCAACATGCACAGTCCCAGATAATATGCTGTGCCCGTCAGGTAAACCCAGTTCGCGGCCGAGCTGGAGGTCAGCTCGTCCAAAAAGAACGTGATAGACTGGGAATCGTCGAGCTTCGAGTCGGAGTTCGCAGTATCGGCCATGTAGAAATATATTATGTACAGCTTGTCGTCGACCTGGACATCGAAATTCGCAGTACCGCTGGATTGATTGTAAGACACAGGTTGCAGGGTCCTCTCCGAACCGGATGCCCCGTAAGTGCTGGAAAATCCGACCATGTCGATCATGGAGACAAAGGCCAGGGGCTTGTGGTCGGGATCCGTGTCGGTATAGGTCACGGTGAATTGATAGGTATCGGACGCAACGGTATAGGTAGCTGCGGTGAAATCGCCGCTCGCCTCGAAATCGTCGTTCGCATCCACATAGGCGGGCGAAGAGTACAGGCTTCCGGCGAGTAATGCGACCACGGCAAAAACCACGCCGTGTAATACGAATACTTTGATGTTTTTGACTTTAAGCAGGTGGGGTACCATGTAAAGGACTGCGGCCACGATGACCATGGCGAAGCAGCTGAACATCATGTATATCCCCGACATGAGGATGAATAGTGCCAGCGCAAAGCTTGCGGCGAGGCCCGCGAGCTGTTTTGTGGTTAACTCTATCTTCTTTTTATCCGCCGATTTCTCGGTGTTCTCTGTGGCCATCGGGCCTGTAACGGGTTCATTGATTAAAAAGTATCTAAGCAGTTTCTTGTGCCAACTCTAATATAACCTTTCACTATCAAGGAACGGGAAACAATTGGCAACCATCGAGGAGCAGATCAAGGAGTTGGAGGAACAGATCTCCAATACGAAATACAACAAGGCCACAGAAGGGCACATCGGAAAGCTTAAGGCAAAGATCGCCAAGCTGTCTGCAGAGGAGGAAAAGAGGCGCTCTTCTAAAGCACCTACCAAAGGATTCTATGTGAAAAAGGCAGGAAACGCGACTGTGGCACTGGTTGGATTTCCCTCCGTGGGTAAATCAACTCTCCTGAACCGGCTTACAGATGCCAAATCCGAGATCGGTGCATATCACTTCACAACGCTGGACGTTGTGCCAGGTATCTTGGAGTACAACCATGCGAAGATCCAGATACTCGACATGCCCGGGCTAATTAAGGATGCTTCCCGCGGAAAGGGTCGCGGGCGCGAGGTCATCGCAGCGGCCAGAGCTTCAGATATTATTCTTTTTGTGGTCGATGTTTTCAATTCCAGTATCGATGTCCTGTTCAACGAGCTATATGCTTCCGGAGTACGTTTGGACCAGAAGGCCCCAGACGTGGTCATAACTCCGACGGGCCAGGGCGGTGTCCTCGTAAAGCCTACCCTGAAACTGACCAAGACCACGGAGGAAGTGATCAAGGACATGACCATAGCATATGGGTACATCAATGCCACCGTGGTCGTCCGCGAGGACATCAGCGTAGAGCAGATGCTTGACGTTCTGGCTGGAAACAGGGTCTACATCAAATCGCTAATAGCTATCAACAAGATCGACCTGGCTCTACCAGGGCAGCTCGAGGCTGTAAAGAAAAAGCACAGTGAATTCCGTACGGTGCCCCTTTCGGCCGCCACAGGCGCCGGGATAGAGGATCTGAAGCAGGCGCTGTACGACACCATCGATATGATACGTGTCTATCTCAAGCCCCAGGGGCAGGAGGCAGACATGGATGTGCCTTTGATCGTCAAAAGGGGAAACAACGTCGGCGACGTGTGCGAGCTCATTCACAGGGATTTTAGGAATCAGTTCAGATATGCTATGGTGTGGGGAAAAAGCGCCAAATTCCCGGGCCAGACGGTTGGAATGGACCACGTCATGGAGGATGAGGACATTCTTTCCATAATAGTCAGACGTTAAGTTACCGGAGCGCTGGCATTAAATTGCAGTTCATCTTTATCGTAACCAGGATTTCTGCCCTTGGAGGCAGGGTGTGAAAATGAACAACAAATCTAAGATCATACTGGTAGCGGTCTTGGCTCTCTCTGCGGCGGCGTTCGGTGCCGCAGCATACGATGCCGACGATGCCGACGCCGTTTCCGATGACGTAGTGGTGTCGAACGAGGAAGTCGAAGTGGATTGGCTCTACGTCGCGCTTGCCGGAATAGTCCTGCTGGCCGTGATGGAGATGTTCCTCTACCGTCGGAAAGAAAAGTTCTGACCGTTGAAAAAACAATTTACTTCTTTCCATCTTTTAAAGCAACACGTTTATTATCGTTTCCCGTATAGCGGGGCATATGATCCAATGTCCCCGCGGAACGAGGGATTTCCTTCCGGACGAGATGGAGAGACGCAGATACTACGAAGGGAAGCTCAGGTCGGTGGCCCTTAGATTTGGGTTCCGCGAGACGGAGACGCCCATTTTCGAGGATGCGGAACTTTTCATCCTGAGAAGCGGCCCCAATGTGCTTAACGAGCTGTACGCCTTTAAGGACAAGGGCGACAGGGACCTCGCATTGCGCCCCGAGATGACGGCCCCAGCCATACGGATGTTCGTAAACAGTATGGGCAATGAGCCGAAACCCATCAAGATATTCTATTTCGGCCAGTGTTTCAGGTATGAAAGGCCCCAAGGCGGCAGGTACAGAGAATTTTTCCAATTCGGTGCGGAGCTCATAGGCTCTGCAACGCCCGACACAGATGCGGAGGCGATAGCCCTCGCAGCGGCGATGATAGAGGCACTGGGCCTCAAGAACTACAAGATAAGGATAGGACACATAGGTGTATTGAGGCAGAAGCTGGCCGATGCCGGCGTCCCCAATGAAAAGACCGCTGAAGTTCTCCAGAAGCTCGACAAGAAACTGTATGACGAGGCGCGCCCGATGATGGAGGACCTGAACGTCGACCAAGACGTTATGGGTGAGATATTCGAGCTTACAGAAACCGTCGGTGGAACCGATATCGTCGACAAAGTGCCGGGCGAGGCCGGGAAATATCTTAGGTCCCTGATAGCTATACTGTCGGCGATGGGAGTGAGTGACGTCGAGATAGATCTGGGAGTCGTCCGCGGTCTCGATTACTATACGGGAATGGTCTTCGAGGTGGAAGCGCCTGCGCTTGGGGCGGAGAAGCAGATATGCGGAGGCGGCTCATACACCCTTTCAGAATTGTTCGGAGGAGAGAAGGTATTCTCCACAGGTTTCGCGATAGGATTTGACAGAATACTCCTGGCCATGGAGAAAGAAGGAATAACATATGAACAGACGGGCATCGATGCCTATGTCGTTCCGGTGTCCGAGGACGTGCGGATAAAGGCCACAGAGATAACGGCAATGCTCCGCAAAGCCGGGATCTCCTGCGACATGGACATCATGGGGCGCAAGATGGCCAAGGCCCTGAAATATGCCTCGTCCGCAAGAGCGAAGTTCGCTGTCATTGTCGGGAAGAACGAGCTTGAGGGGGACTCTGTGACACTGAGGGATATGGGGTCGGGCGACCAGGAAACCGTCCTGATATCGGAGCTCGTAAGTGCGATTCAGGGCTGACTTCTGTCCAGTTCCATGTTCACGAGCTCGTCTGCCCTCGGCATGAGCATTTCGTACCGACGAACGTCAGTGAAGCGGACCTTAGGTATCATCGAGCTCAGGGCGGTCGCATCACGGTGAAGCTCGATAAGTTCAGGTGCCTTTACCTTGTATTCGCCCCTCATCTGTTTGATCACGAGCTGCGAATCCATAACGAATTCGGCCTCTTCAGCTTCTAATTCGATGGCCTTCCGTATACCGGCGATCAGACCGCGGTACTCGGCGTAGTTGTTAGTGCGAATACCCAGATACTCGGATTCTTCATAAATCGTCTTTCCGTTCCTGGTTACCACGAGGCCATAAGCGGAAGGTCCCGGATTCCCCCGGGAGCCACCGTCTGAGAAAATCCTCAGCATTTTTCTGCCACGGGACTGTTGGACTCGTCGACCTTCACGATCTTAGTCTCCACCGGACCGTCCGTAAGTTCGTACCCCATGATTATTATAAGGTCGCCTATGCTGCAGAGGCGGGCTGCGGCCCCATTGATGCAGATCTCGCCAGAACCTTTCTTTCCGTAAATGGTGTAGGTTTCGAAACGGTTGCCGTTGTTAATGTCGGCTATAGTGACCTTCTCACCCGGCAGTATACCTGCCAAATCGAGCAGTTCTCCGTCCACGGTTATGCTGCCCTCGTAGTCGAGACGCGTCTCAGTGACCGTGGCACGGTGTATTTTGCTGCGCAACATCCAACGCATAGGTGATAGTGTTCGTTACAGGTTAAAGAAACTTTCCCTCAAACGCATATGTTCAGGAATCTGTTTTTGACATAAGTATTTCATATTCTGTAACATTATTATGATTGACGTTTTTTATGTTATGTAGTAACAAGAATAATAAAAAATAACATAAACATTTTATTATGGTGAAGCATGGCGACCGCGTGCACAATAAAAAAATCATGATCGTTCTGGTCACATGTTCGATGCTGTTTGCGGCATCCTTTATATCGCTGACCGATGAAAATATGGTTTCCGCGACTTCGCCGATAGAAATCACGGACTCGGCCGGTCATCAGATCACACTGAGCGCGCCCGCCGAACATGTGGTCACGATGGGTTTCGCATTCACTCTGACGGTTATGGAGCTGGGAGGCGCCGACAAGATCGTCGGTTATGATCATTATTCCACATACAGCTACACCGAGGACGAAAGGATGCAGGAGCTCGACGGAATTGCCGAGTTAGGGACTGGATATAATTCCAACAAAGAATCGCTATTGACAGGACTGGCACAGTTGGTCGATAATGGGAATTTCACTAAGGCGACCGACGTCGTCTTCATAAATAACTTCTCCACAACGCTTGCTTCGGGAGGAATGTACGACAATCTTGTGGCGGAGGGATATAATGTTATCTGCCTGGGAGCGAAAACCTATGATGGATCCATAGAGGTCGTAGAAACGATATCGAAGGCGATAGGCATGGACTCTGCCGACTCGGTCAAAAAAATGGAGGATGCCAGACAGGCTGTTGTCGATCGGGTTGCAGCGGTCCCCGGGGAAGAAAGGCCGAGTGCCATATATGTATCGGTTAACGGCGGGTCTATCAGAATCTACAACAGCGGGCTGGCGGTATCTTTGATAGAAACATGCGGGGCGACCAACGCATGTCGCAATGGGGAATCAGCATACTTCAATTCGGATGGATCGGCGATAATACAGGCGAACCCCGATGTTATTTTCTTAGACGGTACCTACAATGGGACCGTTGAAGAGTTCAAGGAAGTTTTCCCCTCGCTTGCGAGCTGTAATGTGGTGAAGCTCGACAAAGACTGGAACAACCCATGCCCCGGCATGGCAGAAGGTCTGGAATTCGTGTACGTTGAGCTGTATGAGGCACCGCTTTACGATGATGGCGGGGCTCCCATCTCAGAGAACAGTGCACTGATAGCGGTGTCCGTTCTGATGTTGGTAATAATAATCGCAGTAGCAGTTGTGTTGGTGAGGCGCCGTTAAGCTTTATACTGAACCCATTGCAATTACAGAGACCGTGGAAATATGGACAGACGAAAGAAAATAGCGATAATCCTGATGGCACTGGCGGCGACGTTCGCCATGCTCCTTTTCCTGGAGCTGAGGTGGGCCCAGCTTTGGCTCCTTTCCCCTCAGGAGGTCTGGGACTCTCTGATCGGGAAGAATGGGAACTATCGGATCATAGTAATCGATCTTAACCTGACGCGGGTATTGTTCGGGATGATAGTCGGGGCAGGTCTGGCGATCGCCGGAGCGGTGATGCAGGCCCTGTTCAGGAATCCTATGGCCTCCCCTTATACGCTGGGTCTTTCGTCTGGAGCATCCTTGGGTGCCGCAATAGGCATCCTTTTCCCTCTTTCGTTCGTCCCGGTGGTGGCATCCGTCCCCATATTGGCTTTCGTATTCTGCCTGGGCACCATGTTCCTCGTATACTCTTTGGCCAGGGTGGGCAACCAAACGCACATGGAGACTTTACTGTTGGCCGGAATCGCCGTGGCGGCACTGGCCCAGGCCATGGTATCGTTGCTTACATACGTCGCAGGCGAGAACGTCTCGGAAATAGTTTTCTGGGGTATGGGCAGCCTGACGGTCAGCCTTCCCTGGATTAAGATTCCCGTCGTGCTCATCTTTAGCGCCGTTGGTATTTTTGCCATGCTCTATTACGCGAAGGATCTCAATGCTATGATGCTGGGCGATGCTCATGCCATGGATTTGGGCATCGATGTAAAAAGGATAAGGCTGGCACTGTTGATAGCCTCATCATTGGTTACCGCTGCGGCAGTATGTTTCGTCGGTACCATAGGATTTGTGGGGCTGGTGATACCGCATATACTCCGCATACTGCTGGGCCCGGACAATCGTCTGCTGTTGCCGATGTGCGTGCTTACCGGGGGAATATACCTGGTAGGTTGCGACTATATCGCACATCTGTTCGCCCAGTCCCTGGGAGTTCTGCCGATAGGGGTGGTGACTTCGCTGATAGGGGCGCCGTATTTCATCTATTTATTAAGGAGAAGGAAGAGGGAGGTGGGCTGGGTATGAGCCTGGACGTCCGTGACCTTTTTTACAACTATGACGGAAAGCCCGTACTGAAGGACGTGTCATTTCAAATCAAAGAGGGGGAGATACTGGGCATCTTGGGGCCCAACGGCTGCGGTAAGACCACGTTGCTGGGGAATCTCAACCGTAACCTCAGCCCTAAAGGCGGATGTGTAATGCTCGACGGCAGAGACTTGGAAGAGCACAAGAAGAAGGATATAGCCAAGGATATCGCGGTGGTCCCGCAGGACAGCCGCGTGGGATTCTCTTTCACCGTAAGAGAGATAGTCTCGATGGGCAGGATGCCCTTCCAGGAGGCGTTCCAGGGCGATTCCCCGGAAGATCTGAGGATAATAGACGATGCAATGAAAAAGACCAATGTTCTGGAAATGGCCGACCGTTATATCAACACCATGAGCGGCGGGGAGAGGCAGAAGGTGATAATAGCCAGGGCCGTGGCGCAGACACCGAAGATACTCCTGATGGACGAGCCAACTCTGCATCTGGACATAAGCGCTCAGTTCGACATACTGGACCTTGTTTACTCATTATCCAGAAACGAGGGCCTCACAGTTGTCATAGTCTCCCATGACCTGCCCATGGTCGCCCGCTACTGCGACAGGATCATGATGATCCACGATTATACGATACACGCGTTGGGGAAGACCGAGGATGTCCTTACGCCGGAGAATATGCGCACGGTCTTCGGTGTCGATGCGGAACTGTCTGTCGACTCTAAAACAGGTAAAAACACAATAATCATGCACGGTTCGACAACAAACGAGCCTTAATGTCCCAGCGGAACGGATGAACAAATGGCGCCCCGGTCGGAATTCGAATCCGAGTCGGAGCCTCGACAGGGCTCCATGATAGGCCACTACACTACCGGGGCGCATTTCCAGATAATATGAAACACTATATAAGGT
>WOYN01000045.1 GCA_011620825.1 Candidatus Methanomethylophilaceae archaeon
CCCGCAGAAAGATATGTTCTTCGAATTCTCATTGATCTGGGTCTTCCACCTTATTGCGGAGGAGCGCATGTTAGCCA
Organism: Candidatus Methanomethylophilaceae archaeon; assembly: GCA_011620825.1. Classification (GTDB taxonomy): domain Archaea; phylum Thermoplasmatota; class Thermoplasmata; order Methanomassiliicoccales; family Methanomethylophilaceae; genus VadinCA11. The sequence continues at coordinate 78 of WOYN01000045.1, forward strand.
AACTGTATATGACCGGTATCTTGTCGATCAGCTTGTCTGCGATCTTTTTCGCTTCTTCACAGTCATTCTCTACGACCCTGTCCCTCTCCACCTTCAGCGCAGGAACGATCTTCCTGAGCTCGGTCTTCGCCCTGCATATGCCCATCTCCTCAAGAATGGACGCAAGCCTGCCTATGATGCTCCCCAATGCCACGCGGGACTGCATTCCGCCCGGCAGGGTCACCGCTATATCCTTGCGGCTGAGGCATTTGGAGTACAGGTCTCCTCCGGATGTGACGCATATCACCTTGCAGTTGCAACGAATGGCCTCGTCATAGGCCATAAGCGTCTCCTTCGTGTTCCCCGAGTAGCTTACGAGGATGATCCACGTGTCCTCCCCGACCCATTTCGGGAACTCGGTCCTTCGGATCACAAAAAGCGGTGTCTTCGATATGCCGTCGGCGAAATCAGACAGTATTTCGCCTGCAAGGGCAGAAGCTCCCATACCGCATACACAGACTTTTTCTGCCTTAGGGATCGGGGGCATCTCTTCATCTAGCGCCGCCTCTATCTGCTCCGGAAAACTGGCGGTGTGTTTGAAGACCATCGTGCCCTGTATATTCTTCCCCTCGGACATCAATTGCACCAGCCGATGCATGTATTTAAACTGTTATTCATGCATATTCCACCGAACAATACATAATGATTGTCGTCTACTAAATTACTGGTAAATTACCAACAGTTTTTTTATACTGTCGCCTTGGCAGAATCCTGGTGATTAAGTGAGCTTCAAAAAGGCCCTGGATGACATAAGGCAGGGCAAGGTCATACTTGTCTACGATTTCGACGACCGGGAAGGCGAATCCGACCTAACGGTTGCCTCACAATACATAACATATGAGACGGTGCAGATGATGAGGAAAAGGGCCGGAGGGCTGATCTGCACGACCACTCCGTTCGAGAAAGCGCGCGACGTGGGACTCCCCTATATGGCCGACGTCTATTTCGACGATTCGAACAGGTTCCCGCTGCTCAAGGCTATGGCTCCCAACGACATCCCTTACGACAACACGAAGTCTTCTTTCGGGGTGACAATAAACCACCGGAAGACATACACGGGAATAACCGACAGAGACAGGGCGCTCACCATCTCTAAATTTGCCGAGATCCTGTTCAGGGACAAGCCTGCATCCGAAATATCCAGAGAGATCGGAGAGGAGTTCAGGTCCCCGGGGCACGTCCATCTTCTGAACGCGACCGAACACATCCTCACCAACAGAAGAGGGCACACAGAGCTCTGCACAGCCATGATGTACATGGCAGGCGTCAATCCTTCGGCCACCATATGCGAGATGATGGGAGACGACGGCAGGTCGATGACCAAGGAGGACGTCATGAAGTTCGCGGATGACAACAATATCGAATTCGTAACCGGCGACCAGATACTCGACAGGTGGGAAGACTTCAAAAGAAGGAACGGGGCCGACTACTGATGACCAGAGTAATGGCGTCAGGAGTGTTCGATATCATACATACCGGTCACATATCATACCTCGAACAGGCCAGGTCGATGGGGGACGAGCTCGTGGTGGTCGTTGCATGCGATAACACCGTTAGACAAAGGAAGCACGAGCCGATAACGCCCGAGGGAATGAGGATGCGCATAGTCAGTTCGCTGAAACCTGTGGACCGAGCGGTGATCGGAAAGGACGGAGATATTTTCGAGACCGTCCGCGAGATAGATCCCGACATAATCGTCCTCGGCTTCGACCAGCATTTCGACGAGAAGGAACTTTCGGAGAGCCTGGAAGACCGCGGGCTCAGCGGCATTAAGGTCTGCAGGGCCACGGAATGCGCCGAAGACCTGGCGGCCACTCGCAGGATAATAAACAGGATCAACTCCATGGAGGACGGGCTGTGAAGATCATAGGAATTGCCGACACAACTTTCGCCCGTTATGACATGGGCAGAGCCGCGATCGATGAATTGGAGAGAACAGGTACGGGATTCAGGATCGTCAGGTACACCGTGCCCGGGGTGAAGGACCTGCCTGTCGCATGCAAGAAGCTCATCGAGGAGCAGAAATGCGATGTTGTGATGGCCCTCGGCATGCCGGGGCCCAAAGAAAAGGACAAGATGTGCGCCCACGAGGCCTCGACCGGTCTTATACGCGCACAGCTGATGACCAATAAGCACATCATCGAAGTCTTCGTCCATATCGACGAGGCTGCAGACGACAGGGAGCTGGCCACCCTGGCGGATGCGAGGACGAGGGAGCATGCGGCAAACGCGTACAACCTGATCTTCCATCCGGAAAAGTTGACCGCCCAGGCGGGCACCGGCCAGAGACAGGGATTCAAAGACGCGGGATCCGTAAGGATAAGGTGAAAAAATGAAAGAATACAGAATAGGGATGGTGGCCGCCGAGTTCAACTTCGACGTCACGTCAATGATGATCGAAAGAGCAAAAGCGGAGGCGGAGTTCCTTGGAGCGAAGATCACCAGGGAGATATTCGTCCCGGGTGTTTACGACATGCCGTTGGCCGTCAAGAAGCTAGCCGAGCAGAAGGATATCGACGCCGTGATAACCATCGGCGCAGTGATCAAAGGCGAGACGGACCACGACCAGGTCATCATGGCCCAGGCCGCGAGGAAGATCACCGACCTCTCGCTCGACTACAACAAGCCCATCGCCCTCGGGATCTCCGGACCCGGAGAAACACAGCTCCAGGCTATGGACAGGATCGAGAAGGGACGCGACGCCGTCGACTCCGTCGTCAAGATGCTTCAGAGACTTGAGAAAATTTGAACATGAATGCCATAGGGGGCTTTCCCTATGGCAGACGCTTATTTTTCACCGAGAAATTCGATGGAATGTTTTTTAAAAACTTATGAGATGTGCGCGTGGCACATTTCATAAATGAGATTGCGAATGGTTTTTCAAATCAGTACTGCCCGTCGCCCTTTTTGGGTTTGTTTTCCTGATATTTGGACTTGTGCTCAGCGGGCTCCATAAGGACATCCTTCCTTTTATGACGGTATTCGGACATCGTCTCCATAGTACGGTCGCTTCTGTCCTCGCGTATCTCGATGAAGGATTTCGACCTTCCGAGACCTACGTTTCCGATAAAGCTGTCGTCGAGCTTTCCCACGCGTTTGACGAGGTCCAATATCTGGGTCTTGCTGAAGCCGTCGTCGCGGCCCAGGTTGATCTGCAGCACCACCATCTTCTTTCCGTCTTCGGTGGTCGCGATTACCGGCCTGACGGGTTTCTTCTTTTCCTGTACTGGGGCGGCGGCGAACTGCCTCTGTGCCTTGGCAGGAGCTTTTACGTAATCCTCGACGATCATTGTGCCTGCGGAGGGCATCTCGTCCGCCCTGACCTTGCGGATCCTCTTTCCGGTCTCTCTTTCGTACTGCCTTATGTGATATTCTTCCTGCTTCGTTACGAAAGACACGGCGACTCCTTCTTTTCCCGCACGTCCTGTCCTTCCGATCCTGTGAAGGTAGTTCTCGGAGTCCATGGGGACATCGAAGTTCACCACGAGATCGATATTGTTGATGTCGAGGCCTCTGGCGGCGACGTCCGTCGCTATGAGGACCTGGAAGCGGTTGTTCCTGAAGCTGCGTATGGTCCTTTCTCTCTTGGCCTGGGGCATGTCGCCGTGAAGGGTACCGACCGTGATCTTATGGGACATCTCGTCCGCAAGTGTATCGACCATCCTCTTGGTCTGACTGAAGACTACGGTTTTGGGAGACCCGTTCGTGACTACATGTTCGAGCATCTCTGCCTTAGCCCCTCTGGACATCGGGATCCAGTACTGAGTGACCAGGTCTGATACGGGCTCGTCCCTGGAGACGCTGATCTCCATCGGGTCCTGCATCCTGTTGAAAGCGATGCGCTTTATGCTTTCAGCCATGGTTGCCGAGAACAGCAGCGTGTGCTTTTCCTTTGGAACGGCGTCCATGATGAAGTTGAGCTCATCGGCGAATCCCATGTCCAGCATGCGGTCCGCCTCATCGAGGACGACCTCGGTTATCTCGGAAAGGTCCAGAGCGCCGCGGGTGATCATGTCCTTGAGCCTTCCCGGGGTCCCTACAACGATATCGGCCCCCCTCCTGAGCCCATAGGTCTGATCGCTTATGCTTGCTCCCCCGTATATGGAGATGCTTCTGTGCCCGGTGTATTTTGACAGCTTATAGATCTCGTTCTCCACCTGGGTGGCGAGCTCCCTCGTCGGGGTCAGAACGAGCGATGTCGGCTTTTTGGACCCGGGTTCGGTGCGCGCCATGATGATGAGCGCATATGTTCCTGTTTTCCCTGTTCCGGTCTGCGCCTGGGCGAATATGTCGCGTCCGGCCAATCCGGCGGGCACTGCCTCGATCTGGATCGGAGTGGGCAGGGTCCAGCCCATATCCGAAATTGCATTCAAAAGCGTTACGTCCAAGCCTAAATCTTCAAAACCTATCATGATCCTTTATTCCTAAATATTAAAAGCCCGCAAAACAAAGGACCTGTATATTTCAGGCGCTCTAGCATGGACTATTATTTAAAACCTCTTAACTAACGGCGCTTAGAAGTATGAAATGCTGCCCCATATCCGGCATGGTCATAACAATGCTAATGGCCTTAACAGGATTGAAAACCTTGTTGAAACCGAGATATGAGACCTCGGATTCCGAGCATCAGATCCTCTTGACGATCTCGTCCAAGGACTTCCTTTTCTTAGGTCTCTGAGGGTCTCCGGCCTTGCGGTATCCGAAAGCAATGACCAACATTACTTTCTTCTTTGTCTCGATTATCTCCTGAACCCTCTTATTGCTGAAATATGCCATTATACACGTGTCCAGACCCTGTTCTGTAGCTTCGGCCGTCAGATACGAGCATGCAATTCCAACATCTATCGACCTGTAGTCCAGCCCGGATATCACAGAACCGGCCTTCGCCGCAGCGTTATAGCTGTCTTCAACAAAAATAACAAAGGTGGAACATTCTTCGACGAACTTGCCCATCCCCGAGTTCCTGTGGTCCGAGAGCTCTTTCGCTTTGTCGCCTGTTACGGCATACATGGTAAAAGGCTGCGCGTTGCATGCGGAAGGCGCGAGCCTCGCCGCTTCCAGGCAAGCATCCAGTTTCTCCTTCTCCACTGCCCTCGCCGGATCGTATGAACGGCAACTCTGTCTTTTCTCGGCTATCTCAGCGAAATCCACGGTCGCGGTATGCTTTACAGATATTTGAACAAAGACCATACAGATCTCGGCATTGTTTTGTCATGCATTACGTAACGGCAACTGGCAGGTCGCAATGGTTCTCGATACGAAATAATCAGCGCCCGCATGAATTGGGGGCGACATGGAAACAGCGGAACGAACTGCCGGTCGTGGACCGATGATCTAGGGGGTCTCGGTAACCTCGTAACATATCGATCGCCTATCGGTTCTGACAATCTCCAGAATACCCTGCGACATTGGTTTTTGTTCACTGATGCCTGCTCATGAACCTTTCCAGCTTGTCGTAGGCCTCTTCGAGCGTCTCGGGAGGCGGCAGCAGTATGGTCCTGAAGTGGTCGTTGCCGAACTCCTTGCAGAAACCCGATCCGTGAACCAGCACCACGCCCTCTTCTTTTATCAGGTCAAGGACAAAATCCTTGTCGGACTTCCAGCGTCCCCTGAGGTCTATATGCGGGAACATGTAGAACGCACCGTGCGCCCTCCTGGTTTCGATGCCGTCTATCTCGTTAAGCCTCTTGTACGAGAAGTCCGCGCGCCCCTTCAGCTTGCGGTTCATATCCTCTATGTAGTCCTGGGGCCCCTGCAGCGATGCCTTGGCCGCTTCCTGGCACGGGACATTGGAGCATATGCGGGCGCGGAACTGCTTCATCACGCCCTCGCGTATCTCGTCCATAAGACCGGTGTCATCCATGATGTAAAAGTAGCCGACCCTCCAGCCAGGCATAAGGTTCACCTTCGAGAACCCGTTCATAATAATCCTCGGCACGTCGCTTTTCAGCCTCGATGCGGAGAAAAAGTCCCCGTCGAACACCAATTTATCGTATATCTCGTCGGATATCAGCGGTATCTGATATTCCGCACAGATGTCGCCTATCTCCCTGATGTCCTTCTCCTCGTACTCCGCGCCCGTCGGGTTGTTGGGGTTGATCATCACCAGCGCCTTTGTGCGGTTGGTGATCCTCTTGCGGATCATATCCACGTCCGGGGCCCACTCTTCTTCCTCGATCTGCCTGTAAGGAATGGTGCGGCCTTCATAGAACCCGATGTACTGTGAATATGAAGAATATCCGGGCCCGGGAACGAGGACCTCGTCACCCGGTTCCAGAAGCGTGCCCATGAGGGCGCTGATACCTTCGCTGACCCCCGCGCTGATATAAACGTCGTCGGAAGTTATTCGAACCCCGTGCTTCTCGAACTCACGCTGTACGATCGCTTCCCTGAAGTCTAGATTTCCCTGGGAATTCCCATATCCGTTATCGGTCTCGTCCACCGCGCGCCTCAGCTTCTCCTTAAAGTATTCAGGCGTCTGGAAATCCCATTTGTTGGGGTCCCCTATGTTCAGGCCGATGATCTTCTTGCCCGCCTTTTCAGCCTCTTCTGCCGGGACGTTGACCTCGCGTATGGCGTATTCCATTCCCATCGACCTTCTCGAAGCCCTTATCATCTTCCTCATCACTGTACCTTCCTCCGTTGCATGACGCTTTCAACTATTAACGTTAACGTTCGATGCACCTTCCGCAGACGCCGACTTTTTACCGGCCATCCTCAGCGGGAGCACCGGTACGAACGCTATCGCGCACGTCACCGCTGCCACGGTGAACGCGGACGTGAGGTCGCCGGAGCTGGGGGCATCTTTGAAAGGAAGGGGAATATAAGCGCCGACGTTCCGAATCCCAGCATCACAAGGCCATAGTTCGTGCGCCCATGTTCTCAGTTCCGAAGTGGCCCGCCGTCACGGCCGCATACGTGCCCGAAGCGCCTCCGAATGCTAACGAAATAATTGCGACGCATACAAGGAACATCATTCCATTTGCGAATATCATCATCAAGATGCGGGCCACATTCATGAATATTATCAGGAACAAAGCGTGAGTGCGCCCTATCCTGTCGGATGACCATGTTATCAATAGACGCCCGGTGGCGCTGAAAGGGCCGGCCATCATTACTCCCATGACGGCATAATCGGCAATGCCGCGCTCGGTCGCAAGCGCAATGAGCTGGGGGTTCAGGATGAAGTATGCCGGGAGCACAAAGAACATCGAAGGCGGGATGAGATAGAACGTACGGTGCCAAGCATCTCCCGCGGCGCGTACTTCTTCTGGTTCGTGTTCTTCTTTGCTACAGCACCGGGAACCGTGTATCCCGCGGGCGGGTCTGCCAGCACCATGGAGGGGACAATGCATATTGCCAAGAACGCCGACCCGAAGACCATGAACGTCTCGGCATCCCTGCATCTGCGAGCAGTCTGCTGACCGGCGACGGGAATGTTACAAGGAAGAGACCGAACGACCCGACCATCGCCACCGTGGCGAAACCGGACCTGTCGGGGAAACGTTTCTGTACGCATGCCACGGTGCACGAGTAGACGATACCG
>WOYN01000023.1 GCA_011620825.1 Candidatus Methanomethylophilaceae archaeon
GTATGTCCGTTTTCTCTATGTTCTCGAAGTATTTGCAGGCGCATACGCCGTTCTCTTTACGCTTGTATTCAGAACACAGTTTTGAAAGCTCTTCGGGGGTCCCGGTCGCGAGTTCCGGATCTCCCGCCATCATAGGGCATGTGGAGGCCTTTCTCCCTTGGAGAGGGACGCATAGCAACGGCATCTTTTCCGATATGCGGGCGCATTCCGTCACTACCTGTTTATGCTGGGACCTTGTCCTCGTCAGGTACACGACCTTGCATCCTGTGGACTTCGCCGCATCTATCGATGCTACCAGGGATGAGACGGTCTTTCCCGTCCCGGTGCCGGATTCTATAACCGCGGCCCTGCCCGTGACGGCCGCTTCTCTGAGAAAATCCACCATCTCCCGCTGTCCGTCCCTGAATGGATACGGAAAAAGGTCCATGCGGGTGTACCCGCACGGAAGTAAAAAGTATTTGGGAATCAGGACCTCTTCCAGATCTCGTCCGGAAGTGCTTCGTAGAACGAATCCTCGGCGTCTGCCTCGGTTTCGCGCTTCACATTGCCGCTTATCAGGTCCTCTATCCTCTTCTTCCTGAAGAGCCAGTAGTGGATCCTCCACTCCCTTCCGTCGTAAAGGGTGGTCTCCTCGCGCTCGGTGGTCAGTATCCCTGCGTCCTCCAGCATGTAGAAGGCGTCGCGGTCCTCGGGCTCCAGTATGTTGTCTATTATCCTGTCGGAGTAGCCGAAGAAGTTAAGGACATGAAGTGCCAGCTGATAGGCCTGCTCCTCTTCCAGTTCCCTATTCGCCTCTCGTATGCCGTTCCTTATGGCCTGTGTAAGCTCTTCGACTGTGATTATTACTTCCATACCTTCGCCTCCTTATTCAGTTGTCCACGAGATCGATGAACTTCGCGTCCTTCGCCCCGGAGACCTTAACGATGTTGTCCAGCACTCTGACTGGAACGTCCTGGTCTACGATCAGGACCATCATCGCGCATTTTCCGGACCTTCCGACGGCCATCTGTGCGACGTTGATATTGGCTTCTCCGAGCGCATTTCCGACGTGCCCGATGACTCCCGCCGCGTCCTTGTATCTTATGTACACCATGTCGCCGGACATGGGGACCTCGAAGCTGTAGCTGTCTATTCCCACGAGCCTCGGCTGTCCGCCGAAGACCGTGCCGCGTATCGTGCGGGACTCTCCTCCCGATACGGTCCTGACCTCTATTACGTTCGCGTAGTCCTTGACCTCGTCGGTGGAAGACTCTTTGATCGCTATGCCCTTGCCTTTGGCGATGGGCAACGCGTTTATCATGTTGGCCTGTCCCGGGCCGATGATGTTCTTCAGAACCCCTATAACGGCGTATATCGTCAGCATCTTTGTCTGTTTCGATGCCAGACCGCCGCGGAACGTGACCTCGAGCTCGTCTATCGGTACATTACCGTTAAGCTGGTGCGCCAGGACTCCCATGCGCTCAGCCAGCGGGACGTATGCTTCCGTCTCCGGATCCAACTTCCCGCGGGGCGCGTTGATGGCGTTGGCTATGACTCCGTCCTTGAGATATCTGACGACGTTCTCCGCGACCTCCGTCGATACCCTCTCCTGGGCCTCGACCGTGCTTGCACCGAGGTGCGGCGTGGTCACCAGGTTGTCCAGCTCCAGAAGTTTCTGTTCTGCCTCGCATATCGGCTCCTCGCACCATACATCGAATGCCGCCCCGGCGATCCTCTTGTTCTTGAGCGCTTCGTACAGCGCGTCCTCGTCGACGATCCCGCCGCGGGCCACGTTGGCTATCCTGGCATTGGGCTTCATCATGTTGAACTGGGCCGTGGAGATCATGTTCCTGGTGTCGGGAAGAAGAGGCGTGTGTATGGTCATGAAGTCCGATGATCTCAGGACCTCGTCCAGCGTCGTAAGGCGGACGCCGATGCTGTCCGCGACGTCCTTGGGAAGAAACGGATCGTAACCGATCATCGTCATGTTGAACGCCTTGAGACGTTTTGCCACTTCTCCGCCGACGCGTCCGACGCCTATAATGCCCAGCGTCTTGCCGTTCAGCTCCACTCCGGTGTACTTGGAGCGTTTCCACTCTCCCCTGTGCATCGAGTCATGGGCGAACGGGATGTTCCTCGCGAGAGACAGCAACATTGCGCATGTGTGCTCGGCCGCCGAGAGGATATTTGCGGACGGGGTGTTCATCACGAGTATGCCCTTCTCGGTCGCCGCGGGAACATCGATGTTGTCCACCCCCACGCCTGCACGGCCGATGATGCGGAGCTTCTTGCCCGCCTCTATCACTTTCTTCGTGACTTTCGTACCGGACCTGATGATCAGACAGTCGTAGTCGGCGATTGCTTTGCAAAGTTCATCCTCCGAGAGATCGGGTTTCACGTCTACCGGGAAACCGGAATCTTTCAGGATCTTGAGGCCCTCTTCGTTGAGAGGGTCGGAAACCAGTATTTTAGCGGTCATTTCATCTCCTCCAGTATTTCGTCCATGACGGAAAGGAGCTTCTTCACCCTGACAGGGGTCAGGTCTCCCATGTGTCCGATCCTGAACGTCTTTTCTTTAACGCCGCCGTAGCCGTTGGATATCTCGTACCCGCGCGACTTCAGCGATGCGTGGAACTTGTCGAAGTCCAGCGGACCGCGGTTGAGGACCCCTATCGTGTTGGACTGGAAACCTTCCTCCGGGAACATCCCGTACAGCTTCTTCGACCATGCCCTCACAAGGTCCGCCATCTCCTGGTGCCTTCTGTACCTTGCGGGCATCCCCTCGCCCAGTGCCTTGTCCAGCTGGAAGTCGAGCCCGTACATCAGAGACACGGGGGGCGTGGTCAGTGCATAGTTGACATCGCTCTGTTTCTTGATTTTCAGCAGGTCGGTGTAGAAACCGCGGTTGGAAACGGTCGCGGACTTCTTGAGCATCTTTTCCGAGCATATCATTATCCCCAGCCCGGGCGGAAGCGCCAATGCCTTCTGTGTTCCGAATACGAGCGCGTCCGGCTCCATCTTCTCGATGTCCAGGTCCATGGCGAACGCGGACGTCACCGCGTCAACGATGACCAGGGCATCGGAGCTCTGCCTGCGGACCTCTTCCGCTATGGCGGTCGAGTCGCTGAAAACACCTGTGGAAGACTCGTTGCTGACCCAATGCACGGCCTCGATGTCCTTCTTCACAAGGCCTTCGATGAATTCGGGCCTGATCCCTTTGCCCATTGGCACTTCGACCTTCTCTACGCTCCTGCCGTTGAGTTCCGCGACCTCGATCGACCTGTCGCCGAACGAACCGCCCGTTATTCCGAGCGACCTGCTTGCCACTCCGTTTCTGATGGCGCCTTCGATCATGACGGTGGCGGACCCGGCGACCATCAGGACGTCCATGTCCGTGCCCAGCGCCTTCCTGGTCTTTTCGACGATCGCCTCGTGGAGCTGCTTGTATTCCTTGGACCTGTGGGTTATCATGGGCCTGGCCATGGCCTGAAGGACCTCTGGCTCTACGTTTACGGGGCCGACCGTGAAAAGTTCTCTGTTCAAATGGAATCCCTCTGCCCATCCTGCCAGATGCAGGCGAACGAGAACGGCTATGCCCTAACATATATTTATTTTGACGGGCACGCACGCGTTCAGAGGTCTGCGAGGAACTTCTTTATCCTTTCGAAGCCAGATCTTATCTGGTCTTCGCTGGTGGCGTAGGATATTCTGAAGAATCCTTCTCCCGCCGGCCCGAACGCTGACCCGGGCGTGACCGCCACGTGGGCCTGCTCGAGAAGCCTGGTCGCCAGCACGGACGATTTGATGTCGGAGCTGTACTTGGGGAACAGGTAGAACGCACCCTGCGGGACATTGACATCGAGACCTTTCATCTCGTTTATCAGGTCCACGGCGAGGTCCCTGCGCTGCTTGAACTCCCTGACGAACTTGCAACGGTCGTTCTGAGCGCCTCTGAGCGCCTCGACCGACGCCTGCTGTGCGAAAGAAACGCAACAAGATATCGAATGTGACTGGAGCTTATTCAGGTCGGAGATGCAGTTCTCGCTGGCTATCGCCCATCCGATCCTCCATCCCGTCATGGCATATGTCTTGGAGAGCCCGGAGACCGTGATCGTTCTGTCGAACATATCGGGGAAAGATGCGATGGAGAAGTGCTTCTCATCATAGATCACTTTCTCGTAGATCTCATCGGACAGCACCATCAGGTTGTACCGTACGGCTATGGATGCGATCTGTTTGAGCACGCCCTCTGGCATGACACACCCCGTGGGGTTTGAGGGCGAATTGATGATTATCATCTTGGTCTTGGGCGTCACCGCGGCCTCTATAAGCGCCGGGTCGACGATGAACTCGTCCTCGAATTTCGTCGGGATGAACACCGGTACCGCGCCTGCGAGACGAATGCATGCCTCGTACGATACCCATGCCGGGTCCGGAAGAATGACCTCGTCCCCGGAATCAAGATATGCCAGGCACGTCATGAAAATTGCCTGTTTGGTAGGCGTTATGAGGACGTTGGCGCCCCTGCAGGGGATATTGTTCTCGCTCAGAGCTGTCTCGGCGACCGCTCTTCTCAGCTCGGGAATTCCCGGCGACGGAGTGTAATGGGTGAAACCGCTGTTAAGAGAATCTATGCAAGCGTCCACAATATTGCTCGGCGTCGTGAAGTCTGGCTCTCCCATCGAGAAAGAGATGATGTCCTGTCCCTGTGCCTTCAATATGCTGACAATGTTAGAAATCGCGACGGTCCCTGATGTCGGAATGTTCTTTAGCCTCTCTGAAACCATATAGCGCCTCTCGGTTTATCTAGCGGTTATTGTTTAGAGATATATAATGAACCCTACAGCCTCATGTCAGAACGGATTTCAGCCTTCCGTTCTCGGCTGCATTTTTTATATCCATTGCCATGCGGCCCGCCGTGCTCAATCCGGGGTATATGAGGTCGGCGTACGGCGATCCTGAAACGAACGGGTTGGTCCCCGCGACTATCCTCGCGGATACCTCGAACACCTTGAACTGCAACTTGTCGTTTACCACTGTCTCAAGGCAGAACGGCCCCCATATCCCGCCGAACATCTCGTATGCGCGGTCGACGACCCTCTGCCCCATCTCCAGCGCCTTCGGAAGAAGCGACTCGCGGAGGACGACGGGGGTGTTGCCGGTCACCACGAAAGAGGGGTAGAGCCCGTGCCTCTTGGAGTCTTCTATGGACCCGAGCTTGTACATCTCGTCTATGTTGCTCTCGTCGCGGCGGTCCATCGACATCAGCTCGATGGAGCCGCCATCTTTGCATCTGTACCCATCGGCCTTGAAGTGGTCGTAGAAGTAATGGATGTAGTACCTGGTCCCCAGGCAGTACTCCTGAACGGTATAGGGCTGGGTGTTGTCTATGGACATCTTGAAATCCGGGTAGTCCTTGGCAATAAAGAACCCGCGTCCGCCTTTGGCCCCGTGGTACTTCACCATCACAGGCTCACGTATCTCTCTGGCGTCGGATATCAGACGCGGCATCGGGACACCTGCGGACGTTATCCACTCCCTCTGCATGGTCCTGTCGGACTCCCATGAGAGAACGGCGCGGTTCCCGTACGAAGGCACGGCAAAGTCCTCGAACCTCTTCGTCCCCATGTACTCAACGAACGAGCCGTGGGGGATTATCACCGCGTTCATGTCTTGAAGTTCGCCAATGCGTCCCTCCATCTCGTCGAAGTCGCTGTACCTTATGATCTTGTCCGGCTTGGCCAGCGGGAACGCGTCGTAGTATTTGGTGTCGTGAGATGTCGTAAGTCCCAGGGTCTTAAAGCCCATCTTGCGGGCCCCGTGGAAGATCTGAAGCGAAGAATGCGAGCACAGCGTCGCGATAGTGATCTCGGTGGGATCGTACCCGTCAAGAATCTCATCGATCTTCTTCTTGGGAACCATATCCTATGATAGTTATAATGCATTTAAAGATTAGGTTGCGATGATTCTCGGGACGATTCGGAATAATCGGCGACCTTCCGATTAAGTTTATAAGAGACAATGCATAGATGGAAACACCGCGAAAGCGGAGGTCGATATGATGAACGAACAAGAACTAACACCCCACTACGAAGAACTGAAAAGGGTGCTGAAGGACAAAGTCGACGACGAACAGATTATGAACGAACTGAAGAAGTACGTCAACGAGTTCCACATCTCCCCCGAGGCAGCCAAGAGAGGAATACTCCGTAAATACGGGGCGCTCGAGCAGACTCCGTTCCAGTCCTCGTCCGTGGTCAAGAAGATCCGGGATCTGAACGGCACGGAGGCGAGCGTCGACATGCTTGTCAAAGCGATATATGTCGAAAAGAAGGACATAACGGTCAAGGGGAGCCCCAAGACCATAATATCCGGATTGATAGGCGACGAGACGGGGACCGCATCGTTCACCGTCTGGGAAGGGAAACAGGTCGAAATGGAGAAGGGCGCCGTATACTGGTTAAAGAACGCCTACGCCAAGACCTGGAACGAGAAGATACAGATCAACATCGGCGCACGCGGAAGTGTCGAAAAAGCCGACGGGATGCGAGTGGACGTACCTGACAGAAGCATCTCCATGGAGTCTTCCGACGTCAAAATAGGGCAGATCTCGGGAGGGATGGGAAACGTCACCGTGACCGGGCGCATAATATCCGCCGAGGAACGCAACGTGACGGTGAAGGGCGAGCCCAAGACTGTCTACTCCGGAATGATCGCCGACGACACCGGGAAGATCCAGTATTCTGCATGGAACGATTTCGGCCTCAAGGAAGGCGAGACCGTCTGCGTCAAGAACGCATACATACGCTCCTGGAAGGGCATACCTCAGCTCAACATGGGCGAAAGGTGCGAGGTCAGCAGGGTCGATGACACTTTCGGCAACGATATCGCCGATGTTATTGTCACTAAGAAAATAGGCGACATAGTCAGAACAGGCGGCGGGCTGGACATCAACGTTATCGGGACCGTTGTCGACATGAGACGCGGGAGCGGCCTGATCGAGCGGTGCCCGGAGTGCAACCGGTCCATAGTCAACGGGGAATGTCAGGCCCATGGAAGGGTCGAGCCCGTCATGGACCTGAGGATGAAACTTACGCTCGACGACGGTACGGGCGCCATAAGCGCGATAGTCAACCGCGATCTCACAGAGCGTCTCACAGGCGTGACACTGGGCATGGCCCAGGGGCTCGCTAAGGCAAGAGGCAGCACGGAGCCCATCGAACGAGAGCTGGCCAAATCGATGCTCATCAGGAAACTTTCCATGACCGGGAACGTCATGAGCGACGATTACGGACCTATGATGATCGTAAGGAAGGCCGAGATCGTCAACGAGGACCTGACCGCCGAAGCTAAAAAACTGCTCGATGAAGTGGAGGCTTCCCTATGAACACCAGGGAAACGGCATGGAGGCTGTTCGCAGGCGAACTTAACAGCTCCTCGGTATCGGTCAAGGGCGACGAGGAGATGTCCCCCACGTATCTGGTGACCAGGCTCGGAGCGATGGTGAACAGGGTGCTCGTGGCCGGTGTGCTTACGGAAAAGGAGAACATCGGCAGCGAAGACGAGCCCCTCTGGAGAGGACGCATTCAGGACGTCGGCGGGAGCT
>WOYN01000128.1 GCA_011620825.1 Candidatus Methanomethylophilaceae archaeon
CCATTGCGGTTGTCGGCACATGTGCCAGCATGATAATCGGAGAGGATATGGTGTCCTCGATAAAGAGGGCCGGGATAGACAGTATAGTATTTCCGGTGGAATCACACGGATGCATGACGGATAATACCGCAGGAGCGATCAAGGCATTGGAGGCCGGTCGCGATGCCGGAATAATATCCGCCGGGGAGACTCAGCGTCAGATAGGACTTATGAAAGCAGCGACCGAGATAGAAAGGGACAGAGGTCTTGCCAGCAAGGTCTATCTGAAGCCCTCCTCCGGTGCCACTAAGCTCAGCGTATGCAGGAAGATATGCGACGTTCTTTCGTCCGGAGGAAGGATAGCGGTTGTAATGAACGCCAAGAAGGAACTGGCGTACCGTTTTTCAGATATTTTTCTTGCTATGGACGAAGCGCGCAGGACACTGGGAGGCAGTACATTCTTTGTGTCCAACACAGATGTTGAAAAAGGTCTGCCAAGGATTCGTAAATACTCTGAAGACATAATGTCCCAGCTTAAAGAAAATAATGTTTCTGTAGACTCTGTGGTGGGCGGGCTCGATGAATATGCGGTCATCGGCGGACGTATGAAGATGGAAGTTGACAGGTTCGGCCCCGATCTTACGGTCGTCGTAGGAATATGCCATGCATATCCCGGTATCGGAGAGGAAGACATACTCATCACAGATCAGCCCAGGCAACTTTCCAATTACATTAATGCCGGATTTCACAATTCCGTCGGAGAGATATCATCTCATTCCATGGTTATGGGGGTCGACAGGATAATAACGATGGAGACCGCCGAGACATTGAGGGAGCTCATAAGGAGAGGGTAAATGAAAGGCGTAGTAATAGCCGGTACAGGAAGCGGTGTCGGAAAGACTTCGATAACCACGGGTATTTTATCCAGGCTTTCGAAGGATTACAAGGTTCAGGCCTTCAAGGCGGGTCCGGATTTTATCGATCCGATGTATCATACATTGGCTTCCGGCAGAAGATCTAGAAATCTCGACTCGTTTATGATGGACGATGATATGATCCGGAACATAGTCGGATATGCCTCCAAGGACGCGGACATCTGCATCGTCGAAGGGGTCAGGGGGTTGTACGAGGGTTTTTCGGCGGAATCGGATGTTGGCTCCACGGCCAGGCTGGCCAAGGTCCTGGGTTTCCCGGTCGTCTTGACCATCGATGTCAGATCGCTGAACAGGAGCGTCGCTGCAATCGTAAACGGTTTCGCGGCCTTCGATCCGGAAGTTAACATAAAGGGTCTGATACTCAACAATATTTCCGGTTCGCAACACGAGACGAAGCTCGACGAGGTCGTGGACAGGTATTGCGAACAAGAGGTCGTTGGAAAGGTGCGCAAAATGTCCGATAGGCCAGCAAAGGAAAGATATTTGGGCCTTGTAACCCCGAATGCGAAGGAGAGGCCCGACATTACCCCCTTCAATGAGATGGCCGAAGGTGTGGACCTGGACCGATTGATGGAAATCGCTGAATCCTCCGATGCAGAGCTTCCGCAGGAATGCCCCTATGTCCGCAGGGAGACCGGACTGAGCGCTGCGATTCCTGTTGATGATTCGTTCTGCTTTTACTACAGGGAGAACATAGAATGTCTCGAGGCCTCCGGCGTCAGGATAAAGGAGTTTGCGCCCACCGAGGGGGAGTCCATTCCGGATGCGGATATCTACTATATGGGAGGGGGGTATCCCGAACTTCATGCCGAAGACATCTCCTCCAACTCTGATTTTTTGGAAGGTATCAGGAACGCTTCCGAAGAAGGGAAGCCTATCCTGGGGGAGTGCGGAGGACTGCTCTCGATGTGCCGGAGCCTTGAGGATTCTCATGGTCGTCTGCACAACATGGCAGGCATATTCGATGCCAGGGCGGAAATGACCGGCATGAGGCGCGGTCCCACATATGTAATGGCCAAGCCGACGCCGGCGAATCCTTTCTTCACGTCCGAACTGCGGGCCCACGAGTATCATTATTCCGACGTTTTCTTAGAGCACGAGGAGAAGTTCGGTTACAGTCTGGCTCGCGGATCAGGTATAGTCGACGGAATGGATGGGCTAGTACACAAAAGCACATTGGGAACTTACATGCATCAGCATGCGCTGTCCACCAGAGACTGGGCCTCCGGTTTCATCTCCAGATGCGTGTGATCACACCTTTGTGACCTTTTCAATCAGCCCCTGTGATATTTTCACTCCGCTTTCGGTTATGCTCAGGCCGCTCTTCAAGTTATATTCTTTGACTTGACCCATGCATTCGGCTTCAGCCGTTATCATGCCATCATCGGCAGCCCTGAAGATAACTTTGATGGGCGTGTTGATAGTTACGCCATCGGGCAGGGTCATCTCGAACTCTCCGACGGAATTGCCGTCAATGAGTTCGGTTCTGAGAACATTGTCAGAACGCAACGTGGAATTTTCGAATATCTCCACCAGCACGGAAGGTTGCCTGTCCTCGACCGGATAGTAAAGTTTTACGTTTTCTATCGGCAGAGTCTCGTTTCTATAGATGATGTTCGAGATCATCTCTTTGCCGTTGAAGTCGACCCTGATGCCGAACGTCTTGCTCAAAACGTTCTTCACGGTGAGCTTTTGAGCATCGACCTTGTCCGAGCGGTTAAGATCTTTAGACCTTGCAAAAATGGCCGCCCCTTTGGCTATGGACCTGTCGGGGTCGAACAGCCTGACCTTGGCATTCGGATATTTCGCTGAAACGCCGTTCTTTATTTGGGGCATCCTGGAGGAACCGCCGACAAGAATTATGTCATCTATATCGTCCAACGTGAATGCTTTGGATGCGAGCACATTGTCAATGATTTCGAGGGTCCTGTTCAGGAGCGGTGCGGTGGCGCTTTCGAATTCTCCCCTCGTAACGGAATAAACCGTCTTTATACCTCCCACCATCAGTGTTCCCCTTGTCGACTCGGCGGTGGTCAATCTCTTCTTGATGGATTCGGCGTCGAGGTCCAGCATGACCGTCGCATCCTCGTCCTCTTCGATTTCCTCTATGGAAATTCCGGAAGACTGTGACACTTTGTTCTTTATTATCGAGGCCAGCGCCTTGTCCCAGTCTTTGCCTCCCAGCAGGCGCTCCCCGTCCGTTGCGACGGCCGTGAAGGAGTTGCCTTCTATTTCAAGTATGGTAACATCGAACGTTCCGCCTCCCAGGTCGTATATGATGACCCTCTTCTTGTTTCCGTCACCTCCGTAGCCGAAGGATATGGCGGCGGCGGTAGGCTCGTTGATTATCGTAACATCTTCCAGGCCTGCGATCTTTCCCGCGTACTTGGTGGAGTCTCTTTCGTTCTGACCGAAATACGCAGGACATGTTATGACAGCCTTCTTCACGTCGCATCCATGAGCCTCGTTGAAGTCGTTAATCATCTTTTTTAGGATGGCCGCCGAAAGAGTTACCGGGGTGTACACATCGCCGTCGATGTTAACTTTGTAATCTGTGCCTATCTGTCTTTTCACAGATGCTATCGTTCTATTGGCAGGATACATGACGGCCATGTCCTTCGCGGGGGAGCCGACGATTATCTCGCCGTTCTCGTTGAAAAGTACGACCGAAGGCGTAGTATCCTCCTGCTCGAAGTTCTTTTCAACGACCGGGTTTCCTTCCCCGTCTATGTATGCGAGACATGAGTAAGTGGTACCTAGGTCGATACCGATGCAATAATCTTCCTTCATCTGTCATCCCTTCCTTTCCGTTAGTATCCGTATGTCCATCGGTATTAATTTTTATTTGCTGAGTATGTGAATTTTTTCTTTAGTACGGGGCTTCCGATCCGTAGCAGCCCAGCATCCATATCAGCGGGTCTTCGACCCTCAGGGGCGATATGCCTCTGTTCAGGATGCTGCCTTCGGGGTTGCAGCCCAATGCCGACACCGCGAAGAAGCAATGCTTTTCGAAACCATCGACGGTGTCTATGAAATCGCCCGACACGGAGCGACGCAGATATTCTTTCAGCTCCGCGTCTATCTGCCTAAAATTATCGTGGTCTATCTTCCCGCGCTCCCTCGGCATGCGGACTGAGGAACTGATGTCGAGCAGCACTTTCTCCTCCTCCTCGTTCTCGGGGGCCTTGAGCAGAATATCGCACTTGGTCAAGACAACAGCCAAAGGGATGGGTATCTTTTCATTGGGATGGATTTCCATGCTTGACCGTATCATTTCGCTTACAGCTGACATGGACGCGCTTACATCATAGGACGGCTTAGGTATGTTTTCCGCCTTTATCCTCTCGTTCACATAAGGTATCTGCAGTGGGTCGACCAGATAGATGATCCCGGAGGCGCTGGAGAGAAACGAATTGAAACCTATGCTCGGGAACCTGTCGTCAGGTCCATCTCCCGCTGTATCAAAAAATGCAAGTGTGGCACTGTTGGATTCCTCTTTGTCGGGGAACCTGATGTAGTATATCATCGGTTCCCTGAAGTCCTTAATGTTCTCGTATGTCCTGGTGGGAGGCAGTTTTCTCCCGTCCTCGTACAGGCGTTTATAGTAGTATTCGCGGTACTTTGAGGTCGTGCGGTCGGATGCGGGGGTCACGATCGCGTTGAACTCGGGGGCGAACGAATTCTTTAGGTGGTTGATCAGCACTGAGATGTAGTGGCTCTTCCCTGCACCTCTTGCGCCGATCACAATGAATATGATATTTTTGCCACCTTCCGCTTTCTGAGGGATGGGGCTGTGGCAAACAGGGCACAATCTCTTATGGACCGGTCTGTGACATATGTCGCACACTCCCGTGGAGTTTCGAACTATGTGCTGTTTTGTCCGAACAGAATCCTTTCCGTCGGGATCTATTCCCAGAAAAGTGTTGTTCTCGACATCGATCTCCTCGTCTTCGGATTCCGACCTGTATGTTTTTCCGTTCTCCACCTTTCCTGCATCTATCGCCTTGACGAACAGCCTTGTGCACGATCGGTTCGTGCATTGGTAGTGGATATTCCCAAGGTCTACGGTGTTGAAGCAGAAAGGGCATATGTACGCGTTCTCGTTCTTTTTCTGCAAGTTAATTCCCCTCGTATAGCGGATGAATGAACCTGAAGCTGCAATAGTCCTCGTCTTTCTCGAAAAATATCCTCATATGTCTGATGTCCGTGCCCTGCCTTGCATTGATATTGAAAACGCTGCGGCCTCTGCTGAGCCTCATGGGCACTTCCGATCTCCAGATTATTTCTCCGTCGTTCCGCCTGAGCGGTATGCCCTCTCCTGTGCATACCGCGATGATCGGAGGAAGAAACTCCACATCACTGTCTGCTTCTATGGTCACTTTTATTTTGCCGTCTCTGGACGGTTTCGCATCCGCGCTATATCTCGCAGTCCTGCACGTTTCCGATACTATATCGAAGATCATTCCGCGGGAGGTCATCTTTTTTCCTTCCGCGTCGTAGACCGCGAATATGGTGACCGTCCTGTGCGACCGGCCGCCCATAGGGATCTTGATCATCCTGTCCTTCGAGTATGCTTCGGCAGAGACGGTCATCCTCTCCCCTTCCGGGTCATTTGGTCCGGAGGCGGGTTTTCCTGGATCTGTAATCACCAAGATGGCGGATTCGGCATCCTGGGGCCACGACATTGTAAGAATACAGTCGCTCCCCGTAATGTCCCTGTTAATATCTCTGAACGGTTTCAGGTCCGCCACCAGCACCTCGAGGCCCCGGACCGCGTATCTGCCGACCGGTATCATGGGATAAATGTACTGCACTGCTCCGTTCGGCAGCGAAAAGCGTATCCTGCCCTTCTTCTTTTCTGTGGGTTCGATCCGAGTCATCCAGGAATCTATGTCCTCGATCTTGATCAGCAATCCGTACATCCTGATGCTCTTGGGCGAAGAGTAGAGCACGACGTTTTCTTCACTGGTCCATTCGGCGGTGAACGTCCCGTCCGATTTGTTCCAACGGACCTTCAGGTCCCTGACCGGGTCAGGGAGGATCGCCGTCGTTCCCGAATAAACAGACCCGGCGGATCTGTTCACATGTCCGTTGGGGGATTCGTATTCAGCGACAAAAAGGTAATAGTATGTGCATCCGCCGCCGAGCCCTCTGTCTTCTATGACGGGACCATCGCCTTCGATCTCAACTTCCTCGCCGTCTGAACTGCTCTTCCTCCAGATTCTTACTCTGGTGCAGTTCATCGGTTTCTCGAAGTATAGGCGCAGGCCGTCTTCGAGCGGGTCGATGCTGACGTTCCGAGCTTCGGCAAATACCGAGATGGGGCCGCAATAGGCACCCTCCTCGGAGAGCACGCCCCAACGTTTCGACATCACGGTGTAATAATAATCCACTCCCGGCTCGGCGGTCTCATCTACATAGTAGCTGTTACTGACCTCCGCCAGCGGTACCGTTCCTTCATTGACCTCCGGTACGGAAAACCCTTCCCTGTAGATGCAGAAAGTAACGCCGCTCCTTTCCTCCGGGACGGCGTATCTGATCAGGATCCTGTCCTCGCTGACCTTCGCTGTGGCGTCCGTCGGAGGGTCCGGGGCATTATTGCCCAGCACAGACCTGACCATCGCATGGTCCGGACACCTCTCGGCCGCCTTGATATAAAGGTCCATACGTGACCCGGCATTCGTAGCCTTTCCTGCCTTCTCCAACAGCCTGTCCGCTTCATAGATGCGCCTCTCTGATTCCCTGTAGAGATTTTCTGTCGACGAATCCTCTTCGATGAAACGCTTGTAACGTACAAGCAGGTCTCGTGTGAGGTCCACGGCTTCGCTGTACCTTTTCAGTTTGTAGGATTGTTCTATCCTTCTTCTTCCCGAAAGCAAATGGCCCTTTGCGATATCGATCTTCTTTTCAAGACCGTCTATTGCTGGGTATGTGGAATATTCCTCCCTGAGCCCGTCCAATACCCTCTCTGCAGCGGATATCAATCCGGCAGAAACGAGTTCGGATACTGTATTCCCCATCTCAAGGGCCTTTTCCCAGCCGGCCTTCATGTCGAACCCGCATTTCACGCATGCACGGTTGGCCGATGACTGTTTCGTGTTGCATTTGGGACATATCGCCTTTATCGCATGGCCGCAGATCGAACAGCACATGACGTCGCTCCCTGTTTCGACGAACGCCTTGCAATCCGGACATCTGATCATATGACTGTCTGTTTCCGAGAAATTGATGATGAACTTCTTTTTGATACAGTAATCTTCCATGATGCGGACCGCCAGGTCGTCGTCGAGGCCGGGGTCGGTAAGATAGATCGACATCAGTTCGTCCACATATGCCCGGTTCTGCGGATGCGTGTATTCATCCTCGATAATCTCGAATATAGGGGCCAAAGCCCTCTGGCACTTGCCGAATTCAGTAAGCTCAGATAGCATTTCGTCAGACTTCAGGGCCAGTTTCACAGCCCTCATGGCCTGTATATAGG
>WOYN01000135.1 GCA_011620825.1 Candidatus Methanomethylophilaceae archaeon
GGCACTATATACTCCCAGTTCGTGTTCCTTCATTATGTCGAAAACAGACATGTCCTTTACCGTTTTCGAAGCCAGGTCCTTAATATCATCAGACAGCATCTCGATGCTCATCTTCCTGTTAAGGGCCGAATAAATATAGGAAACCAGCATCTTGGCCTCGTCTGCATCTTTTGCACCGCCGGCTACGAACGCGCAAGGTATGGTGATTATGGGCTCAGTATCTATGTCTGTTAGGCCTGCCCTTATCACCGCGTTGTGCGAAAGCTCCTCCATCCTGACGAACTCCGGTGTTCCGGGGATGATCTCCCCGTACTCGGTGATATCCGACAGGTATGATATCACAGCCTCGGACGTCGCCTGGTCGAGTTCCAGCATGTTTTCTATGCCCGGATCGTCCAGTGAGCGCTTGCTCACATAGGCCCTGCGCAACAATCTCTCCGCATATCTTTTGATCGAGTCGGGAGCCATTTCCTCATCCCCTTCCGTGCCTGACTTGATCGCGGCCCTCTGAGACAAGACCGTAGCCTCCTGGGAACGACCGCTCCTTAAAAGTATATCGGACATCTCCTCCAGAAGTTTCGGGTCCGGATTATTGGTCCTGAGGAGTTTCTTGTACATCTCCAATACGCCGGGCTGGTTGCGGCGTTCGGAGAATATCCTTGCCTTGGTCACAAGCGCCTCGGCGTTATCGGGCTCTTCAGAGAGAACAGCGTCAACGACCCTGTCGGCATCCATTATGTCTCCGTTCGCATAGTATGCCGATGCAAGACGGTTGCGTGCGGTGTTATCAGAGCCGCATTTGGATACCGCCATCGAATAATCGGATATTGCACCCTCGATGTCACCAATCTTGGACCTGAGATCCCCGTGTTTGATGTATATGGTGCAGTTCCCGCCGTCCGCGTACTTCATCGCATTCTGATAGGCCGCAAGCGCGCCGGGTATATCGCCGAGCGAAGATCTGAGGTCCCCGTCCTTCTCCCAGAGGACCGGGTCTTCCTGTGATATCCTGAGTCCTTCGGCCACTACTGCCTCAGCGCCTCTAATGTCGCCATCTGCAGAATATACTTCCGACCTGAAAAGGATATATTCCGTATTTCCGGGCTCCAGTTCCAAGGCACGGTCCGCCATCCTTGCCGCTCCTCTCAGATCGCCAGTGGAATACAGCGAGTTGGCGATGTCGAAAAGCGCCTCATCATCGTCGGAATCGTCGGCCTCCGCTTTTTCTTCAACAGTGCTGGCGACAGGCTCCCTTGCAACCTTTGCAACGGCTTCGGCCTCTTCTTCCAGCTCAGCAAATATCTTTTCGGCGGAGACCTTGTCGCCGTTAGAGAGGAATGCCTGGGCCAGATCGTTCTTGACGGCACGGTTCTTCGGGTCTTTTTCGAGTATGCGATAGCATGTTGCAATGAGCTCGGGATAATTGCCCATGGACGTAAGTATGCCTTTTCTGGACAGCAACAGAGGTATTGATGACTGGTCCTTGGCAAGTTTGGAATTTATGAATGAAAGGGCGCCGTTGCGGTTCCCCAGCTTCATCATGCAGTCCGCCGCATCGGTTATCGCATAGGAATCCTTGGGATCGATGATAGATATGTCCGAACATACGCCGATGGCCTCTTTATACATCCCGGCATGCATGCATATTTCCTTCTTTACAATGTAGATATCTTTGTTCCAGACATCTACCATGATCGCCATATCGATAAAGTAGAGGGCTTCCTTGTACTTTCCAATGCGGGCGAATATCATTCCCTTTTTAACAAGGGCATATGAGCTTTCCGGATTCAGCTCTATGGCGCGGTTCAAGGATTCGATCGCCCCGTGAAGGTCACCCTTTTTCTCCTGCACGGAGGCTTTGGACATCCAGAACTCCGGTTCGTCCAAATCCATAAGAACCGCACGGTTATAGGCTTCCTCGGCCGAGTCGAGGTCTCCGGCGGCCTCATCAGCCATACCTTTTGAGTGCCAAATCACCGGCGAGAACGGGTCCGCGGCGGCTGCAGCCGCGAACGACACAGATGCTTTCAGGTATTCCCCAAGGGAATATTCGGCGTTGCCCCTGAGCCTGCGGACCAGCGCTATGCTGCCGTATTCCGCATCCATCTCCTCGCACAGAAGGGCTGCCTCCTTATACATGCCGTCCTTGACAAGGGATTCCACGACAGTGATAAAATTCTCTGGCCTGCGGTCGGCCCTGATTGCTTTGCGATATGCCGAGAGGGAACCTTCGGTATCGCCCATTGCCATCATAACCTCCGACGAATCCAGTATTATGTTGGCATTCTCGGGGTCCAGCTTGAGTATCCTCTCGCACATCTCCAGAGATGCGCGGTTATTCCCCTGCGCGGTGTATATATCCTTGATCAACACCATGATGCTTGTGTCGGACGGGGAAAGTTTGAGCGCCGCCTGAGCCTCCTTCATGGCCTTTTCCGACCTGCCCATCGCGAACAGGACCTTTGCGCGTTGGAGGCGGGCATCCGGATTTTTGGAATCCGATTTGACGGCCGCCGTTGCGGCGTCCAGGGCCCCGGGGTAGTCTCCCTTGACCGCGTCGTTCTTGGACTTGAGAATATTGGCCTTCGTATTCTCGGGATAATTCATCAGTATCTTTCTGACCACGGGTTCAGCATGCGCGTTCATTGAGCTTGAGACCAGCCGCTCGGCGCAAATGAGATATGTATCGAGGTCTGCCCTCTCTGTGTCCAGAAAATCAAGCATGCATTGGGCAGCATCGTCTCTGCGGCCCATCTTCGTGTATACATCGGTAAGACCGTCCATCACCATTGGCGAATGCGGGTCGGACGCCTCGGCATCCCTGTATAAAGAAAGCGCCTTGTCGATCTTCCCGCCGTTAAGGCAAACCCGGGCGGCTTCGCATGTGATGTAGGTGCAACCTTGTTTCACCAGGCCGTCATATAGGACCTCGGCCGAGAACCAATCCTTTTCGTCCGCAGCCATGCGGGCGGCCGCAAGCATATAGTCAGAATGCTTCGCGCTGTACTCCTTCGAGCCGACGAGCGCATCTGTCGCGGCATCGCGAGCGCCGCCGAACCAGTCTGAATAAATGTGATATAACCTCTGCTGGGGAGTGTCTTCTTCTTCGGCCCCGCAGGCAACGGTAGACCTTCCCGCGTAAAGTAGCTCTATGTTCCTATAGAACATCCACCCGCCGGCCGGGTCGGCCTCCTCCAGCAGTTTATAGATACGCTGATCTAGAGGGTCACTGCACCTTCCGTGCAACAAGACCTTCTTCGCCGACGGCTTGTCCCCCCTGTCCAACAGCAACCGTGCGTGAACGCTGCTCCTGAGAGGTATGTCCAGTCCGTCACGTACCGTTTCGAACATCTCGGCGGCCATCTCGAAATCGCCCATTCTCTGATAGAGCACCGCCGCCTCCAGCGCCGGGGCGCAGTCGGTGGAGCGGCGTTTTGCGACCATGTCCGGCAGGATGGACGCGAGGCGTTCGCTGCCACCATCGAAAAGGGTGTCCATGAGCCTGACAAGTACCGCGGAATTCACGGAGCCTTTGGAGGCTAGCACCTCATTGGCGACCGCTTCGGCCGTAGCGCCCTTCCTTCCGAGTGCAAACTTAGCAGACCCAGACCCCGAAAGCCTTCTCCACATTGCTAAATCGGAGGAACTCTGGAATACCGGCCCTGAACCCATCGGAATGGTATGAGGGGTTCAGTAAATAAAAGTAGGCAGAGAAAAAATACGAGGACCCGCCGGCTTTCCGGCTGACTCTTTGCCGAGCACCAGGTGCCCGTGGACCGGGGGCGATGAACAAGACCTCAAACAGACGGACCTTACATCATGATTATATACCAGTGAAAAATTAAGGGAACCTGGTGCAGCTGTAATCTAGCTGGTTAGGATTCGAGCCTTCCAAGCTCGTCGCCCGGGTTCGAATCCCGGCGGCTGCACTCATCTTTTAAAAATCTCCCAGAACCTGAATGCTTTTTGTACTCACATGCCGTTATAAGCGACATGGCCGCTGTGACCGTCGATATGGCATTCTGCGATAAGAAGCACAAAATCACCGCAAAACTCAGGGAAGACGGGGATCTGGATATCCATATCGCCACAGATTGTATGCACATCAGGGAATACGCCGACAAACTCGGCAATACCGTCACGGTCAAGGATGTCACGGACTGGAGAGGCAGCAGGGTTTACGACCCGGAGATATGTTCTGCTTCATCAGCCACATGTCTTGTGCCCTCGGGCATCATCAACGCTGCCTGGCTAGAGCTTGGCATGCTGTCCAAATCCCGGGCGAAACATATCCATGCCAACTGCGTACGCTTCACTGAAACGGGCTCCGACGAACTCATAGACGAATGACCGTGCTCATTGTCGGCCGCCGTCCGATAATCACGGCAGTCGTCCTCGCATCCCCTTGTATCGGACGGACCATGACATGTTTGCCCGGGCGCATTGATCGGCGGCTTCGGTCGCGTCCGGGAAATCCGGTCCGCAGGGGCCGGATTATTTTTAAAAAAGTTGTAAAGAATTTGGAGGAAATCACCGCTCATTCATCGTGAACTTTTATAGATTCTTCGACTGGCACTACGAATATGCGCCCGTCACCGATGTGTCCCGTCAGCGCGGCCTCCTTTATGATATCTATTGTCTGTTGCTTCTGGTCGTCTTCCACGACTATCTCCAGCATTATTTTCTCTATTTCGTCCACGCGGAAAATTCCGGTCCTGGTGGAGATGTTCACTCCGGATTGGGAACCTCTTCCCTTCACCTGGATCATTGTCATGCCCATTATGCCGTTGCACCTGAGCGCATCCTTCACGCTCTGGAGCCTTTCCGGGCGGATTATCGCCACTATCATTTTCATATAATCACCTCAGTTGTACGCAGACTCCCCATGCTCTGCGATATCTCCGCCTATGAGTTCCTCGTCCTCGGTGTAACGTATCCTCATAACAAGGGAGATGGCCTTCATTATCACAAAGGAGACCGTGAAACAGTACGCTAGCGTGAACCCTATGGCCGCCAACTGTCCCACGAACAGATCGACCCCTCCGTCGATGAGCCCGGGGGTGTCGGTCAGCATGGAGGATGCGAATATTCCTGTGGCGATCGCCCCCCATATCCCTCCGATTCCATGTATCCCGAACACGTCCAGCGCATCGTCCACTCCCGATCTCTTTCTCATGAATATCACCCCGAAGTAGCATACGATCGCGGCCGTGGCACCGATAAATGCAGCCGATGCCGGACTGACGAACGCACATGCCGGAGTGATGGCGACCAGACCCGACAGGAAGCCCGCGCACATACCTGAAACGCTCACGCGCCCCGCGTGCAACACCTGCATCGCGCCCCATGCCAGCATTGCGACCATCGAGCTGATGATGGTCGTCGCGATGACGATCACCAAGGTCTCGTTGACCGCGAGCCCGGACCCTCCGTTGAAACCGATCCAACCCAACCACAGCAATATTGCGCCCAGATACATCCAGGGGATGCTGTGGGGCCTGTCCTTAATCGTCCTGCTGCTCCTCTTTCCGAGGACCATCGCGATCGCAACGCCGGTTATTCCCGCACATATGTGGACTACCATTCCTCCTGCGTAATCGAGAGATACGATATGGCCTCCTGCTGTCGAGAGCAGACCGCCTCCCCATACCATATGCGCCATGGGCGCGTACACCAGGACGGACCAAAGGGCCAGGAACAACATTATGGCCGAGAACCTCGCCCTCTCTGCACTGGCACCGATCACGATGCATGCGGTCACCCCTGCAAACATTCCCTGGAACATCAGGAACTCCATATCGGGTATCGTCAGTCCCAAAGAGCTCGAATCATACGGTACGTTATGCATGAGTGCGAAACCCAGGTCCCCTATGAAGCCACCGATGTCGCCGCTGAAGGCCAGAGAGTATCCTATAAAGGCCCATATGACGAAAACCAGCGCCACCCCCATGATGCACTGGGCGATGGTGGAGGTCATGCTTTGCTTCCTGAGCATCCCTCCATAGAACAGCGCCAAAGCGGGAGCCATCATGAACACCAATGTCGTCGCTACGAGCACCCACGTCATATCGGTATGGTCCAGTACGCCCGAAGCATCATCCGCCAGTATTTCAGCGGTTTCCGCGGACGCCTCCGGTAAAAGGAAGAGCGACACCGATGCGATTGCAACTACGACGACTGCGATCATTATTCCCAATTTCATTTTAAACCTCCATTTTTCGCCTCGTTTCCAATCAATCTATCCATTGCGATTGAGGCTAATTAGACAAATGTCTAGTCATGTATTAATATTTTGACAAATGTCTAATCTAATATTGATTTACCGACAAATAATTGATGGTCAGAAAAATATAAGGCGAACATCTAAGATCAAGCAAAAATGCTGTATGGATGAGATCTGCCCGCCTGTTTTTCAATTCCTGCCCCCGCACGAAAGGTGCGACCGAGGACTGGACTGTAGACCGTTCCGCGGCATTTTACCCGCCTGCACCATTATATATAGACATTCGATGACGTTGTTCCATGAGCAGGGTCGCCGATTTAAGGAACGCTCTTGTAGGGGTATTCGTAGGCGTTCTGAATATCCTTCCGGGTGCCAGCGGAGGCGTTGCGGCCGTGGTGTTCGGAATATACGAGAGACTGATGGAGGACCTTGGGGACATCTTCCACAAGTGGAGAACCGATTTCAGGTTCCTGTTTTTCGTCGGCGGCGGAATGGCCCTCGGAATGATCGTCACAGCCTTCGGATTGGACTGGCTTCTGGCAAATCTTGAGGTCCCGGCCATGTTCTTCTTCACGGGACTGATAGTCGGGCAGTTCCCTGACGTCTACAAGATGACACGAGAGGACGGAAAGAATGGCTCTGCTCTGAATTATCTGGCGCTGGTGGCCGGTATCGTCATAACGGCCCTGTTTATGTTCGCCGGGACACTCGAGGAGACAGGCACCGGCACGGAGATCGCCCACGGAACAACCATGTACATTGTGCTTATCGTAACAGGCCTGATCATAGCTGCTTCCAAGGTAGCACCCGGGATCAGCGGCAGCGCAATATTGCTGGCGATGGGGCTTTACAAGCCCCTGATCAACTCCTTCACTAACTTCGACATTGTCGTGATTGTGCTTTTCGGCATCGGTTTTGTCATAGGGCTCGTCCTCTTCGCAAAGATCGTGACATTGGCCCTCAAGTCCTATCGTAAATCGACATATTATCTGATATTCGGCCTAACGGTCGGTTCCACGCTGATTGTCGCTTACAGTACTTTGACCGCAACCGAAACCTGGATCGAGGCGCTGGGAGGGCTCGCGGCGCTTATTTTTGGGCTTGCGCTCAGCGTATGCCTTTC
>WOYN01000103.1:0-5115 GCA_011620825.1 Candidatus Methanomethylophilaceae archaeon
GCTCAGCGGCGAGGACGGCAAACCCGTTTCCCCCTTCCCGGTCATCAAGATAGGGCGTATCGAGGACTGCAACGGGATCGAGGACTCGGGCGATAGGCAGCGGGTACTTTTGGAGTGCGCGTTCTGATCACACAATCGTAAGTTCGCGGTCGAACGACGTCAGCCTCTCTGCCCCTCCGGCCTTGACGAGACACGTATCCTCTATGCGTATGCCTCCGACCCCCGGAAGATAAATTCCGGGCTCAGCGGATACCACGTTCCCGGACTTCAGTATCTGTTCCGATTTGCAGTAGATTGAGATCGCCTCGTGGACGTCCATTCCTATGCCGTGCCCGAACGTATGGATCATCCGACCCTTGAACTCTCCCGCATCTATGACCTTTCTGGCCTCGACGTCGGCCTCGGCCGCGGGAGCTCCGTCGCGATAGCATTGGAATCCGACCTCCTGGGCCTCCTTGACCGTCATGTATGCTCTCTTCAGCACGTCCTTCGGCTCACCGAAGAAAACAGTACGGGTCATATCAGAGCAGTACCTGTTGAACTTGGTGCCAAAATCGAACAGTGCCACATCTCCTTTTTTGAGCTTTTCTTCCGTAGGTGAGTGATGCGGCATTGATGCGTTGCGCCCGAAAGCTGCGATAGTCTCGAAAGCGTTGCCCTCTCCGCCGAGCTCCCTCATCCTGTTGTCCATCATGGCCGCGACATCCTTCTCTGTGATGTCCGCCTTAAGCATGCCGGGTATTTCCTCGGCCACCTTGGACGATATCATACATGCTCTCCGGATGGCCTCGATCTCCTTTTCATCTTTAACGGAAACCGTATCGTTAATACTCTTGGTAGCATCGACCACTTTCGTCTCTGTAAGCTTTCTGACATACTCTACAGAGGAATACGGCGCGCTGTGCACGTTGAAGCCTATGCTGCCGCATCCATCGAGAAGCCCCTTCAGAATGTTATTGCGGTCTTCTCGGTCCCTGTACTCGTGGATCTCGCCTCTCCCTTCCTTAGCGCACTCCGCCTCCAGGGAGCTTACGATGACGTCCAGTCTGCCGTCCCTTACTATCGCGATACCTCCCTCGAAGGTGCCGGAATTCTGTTCTGTCAGATACCAGAATGTAGAGTCGAGGAAGGGGTCTTGTCCGTTGAGGATGACTATGGCGTCAACATCGGGCGCATTGCCCGTAAGCCTCTCTGCCCTGGAAGAAAACATACCACCCGCATCGAAGTGGTTTTATGAATATGTTTTCAGAGGGCTATCCATACGTTCTTGACCAGACTCCTCAGGGCGTGGGCCGCCGAAAGCGCTGCCAGATGGGAGGTCCTTGGGTTCTCCGGGGATGGCACATTGTATGTGTGGCACACCGTCTCGCCGAAAACCCCCTTATATCTGAGCTCGTGGGAGTTGCTTGTGATCTTGGGATCTGCGACGATCGTGACCTTCGTCTCGTCGAAACCTATCCCGAAGAGACTGACGGTCGCCGCGACGTTGATGTTCTTCGGGAAGAGCTTGACGGCCTCCCTGGCGGTACCGGTGTAGATGACCGTCTTCTCCTTCAGTTCGTCCACCACGATGCCTTT
This sequence comes from Candidatus Methanomethylophilaceae archaeon, assembly GCA_011620825.1. GTDB lineage: Archaea > Thermoplasmatota > Thermoplasmata > Methanomassiliicoccales > Methanomethylophilaceae > VadinCA11. The sequence goes on from WOYN01000103.1 coordinate 1,579, forward strand.
TTCCAGAACGTACGGGATGTCCTCCAGACTCTTCGGTGCCTTGGTGGTTATAAGTTCCACGTATTCTATGCCGGCCTCCCTGGCGGCCCTGAGCCCGTCCACGCCGCATACGGCTCCGGAGGGGATGTATATGCAGGATTCCGTCTTAGACGCCTTCTGGAATACCGTGTTCCTGAAATCGTCGTCCACGAGGGCCCCCACGGACATGAGCATCACGCTCACTCCTCTTTCGACCACAATGGGCGCGAAGGCTTTGGCGGCGGCCTGCGATGCCGCCTCTATCACCAGGTCGCAATGGTACAGCTCTTCTTCGACGGAGTCCGTTACTATCCCTTTCTTGGTCATGGATGCAACATGTTCGGCGGCCTGGCGGTTCATATCATAAAGATAGATACGCTTGACCTCGCTCATGCTGTCCGCGGTTCTCGCGAGGAAGGACCCGATGGAACCGCAGCCTATTATTGTAATGCGCATAAGCCCAGCAAATAAACTGACATATTAAGAACTTACGCAGAAAACCGCTGTTGTCCCCGTATGTCGGATATCATATGCACTTTTTTTACGTTTTAAGTATCTATTTTTCGAATATCGAAACCAAATCTGTTTTGCGAACGCTCCGATGGTTCCTTTAACGTGTAGACGCATCACGCCCCATGCATTCCTATGAGAGACTGGAACATACCGCGGACGCATTTGTGAGGTGCACCGGGAGCACGCTCGAGGAGTGCTTTGCCAACGCGGCTTACGCGATGTTCGACCAGACCGTCGACCTGAGGGGAGTGTCCCCCGAGAGGGCCGTCCACACGGAGACCGACGGAGATACCCCCGAGGAACGGCTGTACAACTTCCTTTCAGAACTCCTTTTCATTCAGGAAACGGAACGGATCTTTCTATGCAGGTTCTCGGTGCGGTTCAGCGGGGACAGCGTCATATGCGATGCCGAGGGGGAGAGCCTCGACCTTGGCAAGCATAAGACCAGGACCGAGGTTAAAGCGGTGACATACCATATGCTCGATGTGGATGCGAAGACGCCGAGCGTCACCATTCTGTTCGACATATAATAAAATACACTGATGAAGGTTAGGAAAACGATGCTAAGAATAGGCTGGTTCTCAACGGGAAGGGGGCCGGGCTCCAGGAATCTCCTGAAGGCCGTGATGGACGAGAAGGCGAAGGGCAAGCTCGACATAGAAATAGCCTTCGTTTTCTGCAACTGGGACAATACGGAGGACAGCAACCCTCACAAAGATCAGAGAGAGATATTCTTTGACATGGTCCGCGGATACGGAATACCGCTTATTCTGAGTTCATGGAAGAAATTCAAACCTGAACTTAGACGAGAGAACGAGGACAGGTGGAGGGCGGAATACGGGAAATCCCTCAGAGAGAAGACCCAATCCTTCAAATTCGACCTCGGCATCCTAGCCGGATATATGCTTTGGGTGGACGGCGAGACATGCAAAACATATGACCTGTTAAACCTCCATCCTGCCCTGCCCGACGGCCCCAAGGGAACATGGGAAGATGTGATATGGGAGCTCATATCCCAAAAGGCGTCCAGACAGGGTGCCATGATACACATGTGCACGGAAGAATGGGACCGCGGGGCGCCGGTAACGTACTGCGAATTCCCGATAAGGGGCCGCGGATACGACGATCTTTGGGATAAATTTACTAAGAAGCTGAAGGGAAGGACCCTTGAGCAGATAAGGGACGACGAGGGCACGGAAGAGCCGCTTTTCAAGAAGATCCGGGAGGATGGCGCGATGCGCGAACTGCCGCTGATCGTATCGACGATAAGGGCCTTCGCTGACGGAAAGGTCTCGATCAGAGACAAAACCCTGTACTCCGGGGAATCAAAACTAGAGCATCCATACGACCTTACGAAAGAAGTAGACGCCTCGCTGAGATGATCCAATGGGCGAATTCGATACTCTGGACGACCTCGGGTTCATAAACGACAAGCAGTTCGTCTGCAGCTGCTGGGGGTTCCTTACAAGGAACAACGGCACAAGGGACATCTGCGAACGATTCATAAGGAACGGAGGGCACTTCTACGACGTCGTCTCGAGGTATGATTCTCTGTGCGCATACGTCCTGAACCGCGACGACAGCCGCTCCGGAAACACCATGAAGATGATCGCTCCGTTCCTGAAGGCATTCGGAGCCACGGATTTGCAGATGTACAGCGCCAGCGCAGACTCCCTGGACCTTATGCCCGGTGCCGGGCAGGTCATGCGTTATGCCCTGAACGTGATGCCTACGTTCATCACCACCGGCCTTTACGAGCATGATGTCATGAACATATGCGAGGGGCTCGACATCCCGATGGGGAACATCAGCTACACGGAGCTCAGCCTGGACGGGCATGAGATGACGAGACAGGAAGGCAGATCGCTGAGGGAGGCCGCGGCAGACATCGCCTCACTGAAGATACCCAAGACGGAATATAGGCTCAACGTCCCGATGGAGCTCGCCGCGGATGACATAAAGATACTGAAAAAGCTGGACGATGTCGTGGCCGATATGGTTCCGATGCAGTCCTCCGGCTCGATAATGCGCTCTATGACCTCCATAGGTTCGAACGAGAAGGCCTATACTTTGCTGGAGATAAGGCGCAAGACATCCGTAGACCTCGACGGCACCGCGTATATCGGCAGCGACACCTCCGACTACCAGGCGATGGAACTTGTGAACGAGAGCGGGGGACTGGCACTTTCATTCAACGGCGAGGACTTCGCTGTTCGCGGGAGCAACGTTGCCGTGCTTTCCAACGACTGCACGGTGGCCGCGGTGCTACTTCAGGCATTCTACAACGAGGGGATCGAGGCCGTGATGGACCTGGCGAACAACTGGAACAGAAAGTCTCTGAAAAGCTGGGATTTCCCGGACCGCTACCTGATGGACGCCATGCTCACGGCCAATCCCAAAAAGCTTCCCGAGGTGCACATTGTTAACAGGAAGAACGTCGACGAGATATCGAAAAAGAGCGTCGACTACCGCAAACGGATATTGGGGTTCAAAACAAGAACACCGACGAGAACATACTGAACACGGTCGTCAGAGAAGTAAAAAATGGTGCTCCGGTCGGGATTCGAACCCGAGTGTCGGCCTCGAAAGGGCCGAATGATTGGCCACTACACTACCGGAGCGTAAGGCGTCCATATTTGGATAGGATTAAAATAGTTTGTGTAAAGGACAAGACAAATTACAGTCTTTCGAAACGTTCAACAAGAAATTATTAATATAAGACAGCGGACATGGCAAGGCTATGGTAGATAAGGGACCGCTAGAGAGTGATGAGGAGGACGTATCTAGGATACGCCTGCCCAACATCAAAGAGGGAGAGATATTCGGAATTGCGGACCAGCTGCTGGGGGCCTCCAAGATCAAGGTCATGTGCGAGGACGGCGTATCCAGGATGGGACGCATTCCCGGAAGGATCAAGAAGCGCATGTGGATCAGAGAAGGCGACCTTCTGATTGTTTCCATCTGGGACTTTCAGCCTGACAAATGTGACATAAGATTCAGGTACAA
>WOYN01000103.1:5125-7110 GCA_011620825.1 Candidatus Methanomethylophilaceae archaeon
GCACAAGATTCCCAAGACCATCGACATATACTGAGGCTTGAACCGGCATGACCTCCTACGACGAGATCTACTCCTATATGGAGAGGCATGTCGACAACCTCAAGACCAATAGGACGGGCGACGAGAGACAGACCGAGGGCGAGGTCTTCGACAGAAGAACATTGATGACGCTCTATGATTTCATGACCTCCGGGATAATAGATGCCGTGCGCTACCCCATATCTACAGGCAAGGAAGGGAATGTCTTCTACGCCGAGGATCCTGAAAAAGGACCTCTGGCCCTGAAGATATTCAGAACGACTACTTCCACTTTCAAAAGACTTTCCAGATATATCGAAGGGGACCCCCGATTCAGAGGGGTCTCGGGCAACCGCGTGAAAATGATATATGCCTGGACACAGAAGGAATTTAAGAACCTGCAACGTTACTACGAGGCGGGCGTACCGGTCCCTGAACCGATCGCTTACGACAAGAACTGTCTTGTAGAAGAGTTCATAGGGGATGATACCGGGCCAGCGCCACAGCTCAAAGACGTCGCTCTCGAGGACCCGACGGAAACTTATGACGAGGTCGTTTCGTTCATAATCGACGGATGGAAAGACGCGCACCTTGTGCACGGCGACCTCAGCGAGTACAACGTGCTGATGACATCCGACGGTCCGGTACTGATCGACTGCGGTCAGGCGATGACGAACGACTATCCGGGCGCGAAAGAACTCTTGGAAAGAGATATAAAGAACATAAACAGGTTTTTCAAATTCCGCGGAGCAGAAATTATCGAACCGGGCACGATTATGGAAGAAACGCTTAACACATCAAGCGAAGAAGAGGAGGAGGATGATACATGAGGACCGTCAGGGTCACGGCCGACAGGGTCGGGGCGCTCATCGGAAAATCCGGTGAGACAAAGAGAATGCTGCAAGAGGTGTCGGGGATACCCATAGAGATCAGAGAGGACGGGCTGGTGATCATCCACGAGGAAAAAACAGAGGATGCCCTGATACCTCTCAAACTGGCCGACGTCATAAAGGCCATCGGAAGGGGGTACAACCCCGAAAAGGCGTTGCGCCTCATGGATGACGACGAATACCTGGAGATCATAGATCTGAAAGAGTTCGTCGGCGACAGGACTAATCAGCTCAACAGGATTCGCGGAAGGCTCATAGGCAAGGACGGCAAAACACGCCGCATAATAGAAGACCTGACCCGTTGCGATATGATAATCTACGGCAACACGGTGGGGCTGATCGGCAACTCGATAAGCCTCCCCATAGCCAAACAAGCCGTTGAAATGATACTCAACGGAAGCGAACATTCAAGCGTATACCGCTATCTGGAAAGTCAGAGGCCGCGCCTGAGAATCGCAGAGATGGGATTCGATATCTAAGGTATTGACATGGAAGACTGGATATCCGATAACATTGAAAAGGCCGAGGACCTCGCCAAGCTGGGTCTATGCGACCGCTGCCTCGGACGCATGTTCGGCAAGGAGGGCACCGGAATGACCAACGACATACGCGGGGCGATGCTCCGCGGAGCACTAGAGTCACAGGGAAGAAACACGCCGCCCCTCGAATTATGTCCATTGTGCGAAAACATGTTCGACCTCCTTCCGCGCTTTGCTGAAGCAGTCTCCGACGCAATAAGGACCGTCGAATCCGACAATTTCCTGGTGGGCAGCAAGGTCGACCCTGCGGTAACTGCCAAGGAGAAGGAGATTATAGAGAGTTTCGGCCTTGAGAAGAGCGAGCCGATAAAAACCGAGCTCAACAGGGAGATCGGCAAGCTGTCGATCCCGCTTATCGACAGGGACGTGGAGTTTAGCAACCCTCAGATCGTCGCGTGTGTCGACACCCGCTTCGCCGATGTGGAACTCGACGTGAAACCGGTATTCATAGCGGGTCGCTACAATAAACTCAGCAGGGAGATTCCTCAGACCATATGGCCTTGCAGGATGTGCAAAGGCAAGGGATGCCCCAGATGCA
>WOYN01000029.1:0-5916 GCA_011620825.1 Candidatus Methanomethylophilaceae archaeon
GAACTCGGACGTCGTCATCATGTGCACCCCGATCCATTACAGCGGCCCTTCCTCAGTGATAAAAACGGTTATAGACAGGTTCCAAACCTTATGGCCCCGCGGATCTTCCGGACCCAGTTACATGGCCTGCATGATGTGCGGAGGGGATGCGAAACCCGAATTCAGAGGTGCTATGCACGTCTTCAAAGCGCTTTCTATAACGGCAGGGTCGAAATGGCTCGGAGAGCTCAAGATATCTGGAACGGATGCCAGGTCTCCTTCCGACATAAAAGACGAATGCAGGACATTCGTGTCGTCTATAGTGTCCATGGTCGGCTCCGGACAGGATACGTGCCAGATGTCGGGCGTTCATAATGCTTGATACCGTTATGCGTTCCATGGAAAGTATTATACGGTCCTAAATAGAGTCCATACCGAGGTTAAACATGGCAAAATTCAGATCTGTATATCATTGCAAGAAGTGCGGGAACTACGTCGAGGTCCTTTACGAAGGGAATGGATCGCTGTCATGCTGCGGCCAAGAAATGGAGCTCGTTGAGGTCAAATCTGCCGACTTCGCGCTCGAGAAGCACGTACCTTATATCGAGAAGAGGGACGGGGGAGTGCTCGTAAAGGTCGGAAAGGAGACCGCCCATCCGATGATTCCCGAGCACTACATAGTCCACATCGAGATATGTGCGGACGGAATGCTTATGCGTCACTATCTAAAGCCCGGCGACAAGCCCGAGGCCTTCTTCGAAACCGATGCCAAGGTGATCACTGCGAGGGAACTCTGCAACGTGCACGGGGTCTGGAAGTCCAACAACTGACCGTAACAGAAACCTCTTCCAAACTTCTTCCCGTTTCTATACCGATATATTATATCATCCGTGCCCGATTACCGCGTGTCCAGGAGCAGATCCGATGGCGAGGAAAGAGATCAACAGCAACGCCAAGGCGAAAGAGAGGCACGCCGCCATAGCCGCAAGCCGCCGGAAGGAAGAGCTCGACAGGAAGAACCAGCTCTCCGATAATAAATACCGCAACAAGGTCATGGTCAAGAAGCGCCGCGAGAAGATCAGAGAGCTCCCCAAGGAAGATCGTGCGGAGGCGAAAGAAGAACTGCGCAAGTTCATCGAAGACCTGAAGGCCCAGGAGGCCGCCGACAAAGAAGCATTTTTGAAGACGGTAAAAGAGAGGAAGGAGAAAGAACGCAAGCACGACTGAAAGTTTCTCTTCGTGCAATGCCCGTATGGGGCGGGGCAACCTAATATTTATATACCGTCTCTTTAATTAGAAACCAACCGTCAGGGGTCATGAAATGATCTTCGCACAGCACGCCGGACTTCTACTTATCGGGTAAGTCAGTGTGAGCTTTGGCGGTTTGGTGGTTTTTATGAGAACTAAACAAACCAGTGTAAGCGCTAGGGATATGGAGAAAATGCTCGCCGTGAGCCCATACAACAGGATCGCGCTCGAGGGTACTGAGCACATCGAAAGTGTTATGATATTCGACACTACCCTGAGGGACGGAGAACAGGCCCCCGGGATCGCGATGGGCTCCGAAGACAAGATCCGTATAGCCATGGCACTGGACGACCTCGGTGTCGACATGATAGAGGCGGGTTTCGCCGCCTCTTCCGAGGCGGAGAAGGACACCCTCAGGAAGATCGCGGCCAACAGGCTGGACGCCCAGGTGTACAGCCTGGCACGCAGCGTCAGGTCGGATATCGACGCGGTCATCGATACAGGGCTGGATTCCATCCACACGTTCATAGCCACTTCAGACCTGCACATGAAGTACAAGCTGAAGATGACCCCCGAACAGGTCAAGGAGAAGGCCGTGCAGACCGTCGAATATGCCAAAGACCACGGTCTGAAGGTCCAGTTCTCCTGCGAGGACGCCACCCGCAGCAACATGGACTTCATGAAGGAAGTACTGGTGGCCGTACAGGGCGCCCACGTGGACTCGATCAATATACCGGACACGGTGGGAGTCATCACCCCGAGGGCGATGTCATATCTGATTTCGGAGATCAGGAAGGTTGTGAAGGTGCCCATCGCGGTGCACTGCCATAACGACATGGGGCTGGCAGTGGCCAACTCGATCGCGGCCGTCGAGGCGGGAGCGAAGATATGTCACGTCTGTGTCAACGGAATAGGCGAGAGGACGGGCAATGCGTCGCTGGAGGAGGTGGCCCTGAACCTGTTCGCAAATTACGGTGTCGAAACTGTAGACATGTCCAAGATAGGACAGACCTCCAAACTGGTAGAGCGTATCACGGGCTTCCCTATAGCGTACAACAAGCCGATAGTCGGGCGCAATGCCTTTGCCCACGAATCCGGAATCCACGTTCATGGGGTCATGAGCAACACCGCAACGTACGAACCGTTCCTGCCCGAACTGGTGGGCGTCGACAGGCGCATCGTCATCGGAAAGCATTCAGGGATACACTCGGTACGGGGAAGGCTGGACGAGCTGGGCATAAAGTTCCCGGAGGACCACATGACCGAGCTGATGGCCGCCGTCAAGGAGATGGCCGTCGGCGGAAAACAGATCGACGACGCCGAGCTGATGACCATTGCGGACCACATCATGTGGAAGAAGGTCATAACCGACAGGGCGGTAAGCCTGGAAGAGTTTGCGGTCTTCACCGGGAAAGATATAACATCTACTGCCACCGTGACCGTCGACATCGCAGGCGAGAGGAGGACCGTGTCCGAGACAGGCGTCGGTCCGGTCGACGCATCGATCAAAGCCATAAGAAAGGCCGTCAACGACAAGATGTCCATGGAAGAATACAAGCTGAGCGCCATAACAGGAAAGAGCGACTCGATATGCGAGGTGACCGTAATGGTTAAGAACGTTCGGGGCGACGGGTCCCTGTCCGTCGGCAAGGCCGTCGGGCTGGACATCGTCGAGACGTCTGTGGATGCCACCATGGCCGCCATAAACAGGGATTACGCCAGACAGAGGAATGATAATGGGAAAGACAATTGCTGAGAAGATTCTCTCAGAAAAATCAGGTACGGACGCTTACGCGGGCCAGATCGTAGTCGCTAACGTGGACTATGTGATGGTCAACGACGTAACGGGACCGATAGCGTTCAGAGAATACGAGAAACTGAAGACGAAAGACCTCCGAAAGGACCGCCTGGTCCTGATACCGGACCACTATGTTCCCAACAAGGACATCCTCTCGGCCGAACAGGCGAAGGAGATGAGGGAGTTCGCTTCGAAGCATGGGATCAAGAACTACTTCGAGGTAGGAAAGGGAGGCGTCTGCCACCAGGTCATGATCGAAGAAGGCTTCGCCGCGCCCGGAAGGCTGATCGTCGGAGCGGATTCCCATACATGCACGTACGGAGGCATCAACGCGTTCTCCACGGGCATCGGTTCGACGGAGGCATGCGCGGCGTTCACGACCGGGCGTCTCTGGTTCAAAGTACCCGAGACGATCAAGGTCGAGCTCACCGGCAGGTTCGTCGGCGGCGCCTGCGGAAAGGACCTGATAATCAAGATAATAACCGACATCGGAGTGGACGGAGCGAACTATAAGGTGTTCGAGTTCCACGGGCCGGGCATCGCCAATATAACCGTTTCCGACCGTCTCACAATTTCCAACATGGCCATCGAGGCCGGAGGCAAAGGAGGGATATTCCCCTGCGACAGGCTCACCGAGGAATACATCAAAGATACGGCAAAAGGCGAATGGAAGGCCGTGGAGGCCGACGGGGACGCGAAATATTCCTCCGTGCTCAGGTACGACCTTTCGAAGATCGTTCCGATGGTAGCGTATCCCCATCTCCCGGAGAACGGACGCCCCGTGAAAGACTCGGACGTCAAGATCGACCAGGCCTATCTCGGTTCCTGCACCAACGGGCGCATCGAGGACATGAGGATAGCGGCCGATGTCGTCAAAGGACGCAAGGTGGCCGACGGCGTAAGATTCCTCGTGGTCCCCGCCAGCCAGAAAGTGTTCAGGCAGATGATCGACGAAGGGATCATGCAGACATTCCTGGAATGCGGGGCTTTCGTTTCGGGGCCCACATGCGGGGCATGTCTCGGAGGATACATGGGGATCCTGGCCGCAGGCGAGAAGTCCGTATCGTCCACGAACAGGAACTTCATAGGAAGGATGGGGGACAAGAACTCAGAAGTATACCTCGCGGGCCCGGCCGTCGTGGCCGCCTCGGCCGTTGCAGGGAAGATCGTCACCCCCGAACAGCTGGAGGGACAGTGATGGATAAGATCGAAGGCAAAGTATGGAAGTTCGGCGACAACGTCGACACGGACCAGATCATTCCGGCCGAGCGCCTGGTGTCCGCAAACCTGGACCACCTGAACGATTTTATATTCGAGAAGGTGAGGCCGGGATTCGCGCAGCAGGCCGGCAAAGGCGACATCATCGTCGCAGGCAAGAACTTCGGTTGCGGTTCCTCGAGGGAGCATGCTCCCCTTTCGCTGATAGAGTCGGGATTCTCCTGCATAGTGGCCGAATCGTTCGCACGCATATTCTACAGGAACTCGATGAACATCGGGCTTCTGCTGATCGAATGCAAAGTGGACGCTGAAGAGGGGGACGTCATATCGGTGGACCCCGATAAGGGCGAGGTCGAGGCCGGCGGAAAGATATACAAATTCCCGCAGTACCCCGGTTTCATCAGTGAGATGGTCAAGGCTGGCGGGCTCATGAACTTGGTAAAAGAGGGAAGACTATGAAACACCTGGCGATAATACCGGGAGACGGGATAGGCAAAGAGGTCATCGATGCGGGAATGGAAGTGCTCGATGCCGTCGCCGAGATATCCACATTCGATTATGACGGAGAGCTGTTCGACATAGGCGCCGACAGGTATCTGAGCACCGGCGAGCTCCTGACCGACGAGGACATCGACGGCCTCAGAAAAAAGGATGCAATATACTTCGGAGCGATAGGAGACCCCAAGGTCCGTCCCGGAATACTCGAGCAGGGAGTGCTTCTGAAGATGAGGGCCGTTTTCGACCAGTACATCAACATGAGGCCGGTCACGTCCTGGTTCCCGTTCGTGCCCCTGAGAAGGGAGGTCCCGTTCAACATGATCTTCCTGAGGGAGAACACCGAGGACTTCTACATGGGCGCCGGCGGAAAGTTCGGTCCGTCCTTCAACGGGAACAAAGTGAGCCTGAAAGTGAAGAGGGAGCTTTACGAACTGGAAGTCGAAATGGAGGCGGACCCCTCGAACGATGACGACTTTGCTTTCGAGATAGGATTCCTCTCCAGAAAAGGCATCACCCGCTTTGCAGACTATGCATGCAGGTTCGCGATGGCCCGCGGCGACGACAAAATCACATTGGTCGATAAGGCTAACGTCATCACCGACATGTACGGTATGCAGAGGGACATCTTCAGAGAGAAGACCGATCAGTACGGCCTTGAACTGGAGTTCATGTTCGTGGACGCCATGGCGATGGCCATGGTCGCACGTCCGGAGACCTTTGGGACCGTAGCGGTGCCAAATCTGTTCGGAGATATACTCACAGACCTAGGAGCCCAGCTCCAGGGAGGGCTTGGAATGGGATGCAGCGGGAATATCAATCCCGAAGGGCTGAGCATGTTCGAGCCCATCCACGGTTCTGCGCCGGATATCGCGGGACGCGGGATCGCCAATCCGATGGCGGCCATCCTGGCGGCTCAGATGCTCCTTGAGGACCAAGGTTATCCCGGAGAGGGCAAGCTGATCCATAAGGCTGTTTCAGATTGTCTCAAGGATAATCTGACGACCCCCGATCTGGGCGGAAAGATGAGCACCGGGCAGGTCGGAAAGGCTGTCGCAGAGAAGATCCGCAACGGGAATAGCAAATGAACACTCTGGACCTCAGAGCCGAGTACGGTTCCCCGGAGATGGCGGCGGCGATTGCCGCCGCGCTCGATCCGGACAACGGAACTTATGTAG
>WOYN01000029.1:5926-7019 GCA_011620825.1 Candidatus Methanomethylophilaceae archaeon
GCGTGCCTGAAGATAGCCGAAGAGGCCTCAGGGCTCGTCAGAGGTCCCGCTGCGGACCTTGACCGCGACCCCCCTCCCGAATGACACTATCTCCTTCTTGGTCATCAACGCCCTTCCGGTGGCGAGGACCTTATCGTTCCTGTCTGTTACGATCGCTTCCTCCATCGGTCTGAGGCCCGGGTCGCTGTCGATGACGAACTGGCAGAATGCGTTCCTTCCCTGCGTTACGTAAGGTACGGAATCGTCGTTCACGACCACCCTCATATACGGTGCCGGTACCGTTGCGGCTATTCTCGCGGCGCCTTCGGTTTTGAGCGTGTACATCCCGTCGCCCGCCCTCATGGAGAGTATGTGCTCTCCGTCGGATATTACGTTGCGGATCCTGTTCGTGTTCTTGCTCTTTACGAGCTCGATCTTTCCGCGGAACAGCGCCTCGGTGGCAAGTATCCCGAACTGATATCTGGATACGGCCAAGGCCCTGAGGACATCAGCATCATATTCCAATGTGCCAGTATCTTCAATATCCTCGAGCTTCGCAGTCTCTTCGAAGTTGTATCTCTCCAGGAATTCGAGCGTCAGCGCCATTGATCTGTTGTCCGTGTCGCAGTCCGTTATCGAGGGGAAAAGCGACTGGGACAAAGGATACAGTTCGTCCAGTTCGGCCGGGACGGGCCCGAACGGCGTCACGACCACCGGTGCATAACCGTTACGTCTGGCTATATCGAATTCATTGGCATATGAACGGCTGTAGGGTTTTCCTCCGCTGTCGGGGAATAGCATCACCTTATCGGAAGGCGGAATATACCTGGTCAGCAGCCTGGACTCATATCTCCGGAACACCGGACGGTTATACGTCTCGGGGCCTGTGTAGAACAGTGCGCTATCTCTGCTTACGGGGTCGTGGACCTCCATGAACCCGCGGTACTCGGCAAGCCTCCTCAAGCCGTCAAGCATGGCAGGATGGGCGCGGCATCTCATCTCGGCAAGCTCCCACAGTCTTCCCTCGCGTATGTATCTTTTAACGATCTCCAGCTCGTTCTTGATCTGATAAAGGTTATGTCTGGCTATCAGGGCCTCGCGCTCGCGGTTCTTC
>WOYN01000052.1 GCA_011620825.1 Candidatus Methanomethylophilaceae archaeon
GCGTCGTTCCATCGACCGGCGTCGTATATCCATTTGTAAATGGGGACCTCTGTCAGGTGTCCGTCCCGCTTCCAGTCATATTCTCCCATGGAGATGCCCTCTTCTTTCATCACATCTGCTACTACATTGTGAAGTCTTGGGTAATCGACCCGTGTGTTCATGAAAGTGCCGTCCATGTCAAAACCGACAGCCTTGATATGGGGTTCCAACGCCATGGGAGTTAATGTGCCACGTCATTAATAATGTTAATGAGGAGCAAATAAAAAAGAGTCATGTGAGAGTAGTAGTCCCCCTTCTGTTTCAGGCGGCATTCGACTAATGCACCCTACCCGCCGGTCCAGGGCAAATCATCCCGGCTGTATGAGCTTGCTCCGATGAGGTGTCGCCGTTTCACCAAATCTCCGGGAACGTCACTGTCTTCAGATCATTCTTTTTACCGGAGCTGTGTCGTTTCTGGGCCCTTGCCGAGGCTCTCGCCCCGCAGCATTTCGCTGCTCATCCTGCCCTCGGAGGAGGGAACTTCCTCAGCCGGACCGAAGTCCTACCGTCAGCCGCCCTCTCTCTCATGACATCCGTCAATCAATAAACAAATATAAGATTCAATCGGGAAAATAGAAGGAAAGAGTTTTTTGGAAAAGGGTTTCACGACTGGTTCTTCGGATTTTTGTCGACCATGCCGGTTGATTCCTTGAGTTCCTTGTCCATCATGGCGTCGATCCTCTCAGCCTCGGCCTGAATATCCTCAGGCCTGGGTATGTTACCCAAGATGTCGTCGGTGTTACCGAAGGTTCTTTCTATATCTTCTATGTCGGCTACGTTCCTGTCAGGCGACTTGGCGGCCGATCCGATGTACTCGGAGACTCCTTCCATGAGCCTCGTGACCTCCATAGGGAAGAAGAACTTCGAAGATTCTCCCTGTCCGACCTTGACCATTGTATCCATAGAGAGGACCGATAGGGCCTTGGAGTCCATCGTTGCGGCTCCCACGGAGAGGATACGCAACCTCTGAGCCTCTCCCTGGCCCTCGAGTATCGTAGCTACCCTGGTACCCTCCGCTTCGAGGACCATGGCCTGCCTGCGCCCCTCTGCCTGCAGGATGCGGGATTTCTTCTCCCCCTCTGCCTTGAGAATCGCCGCCCTCTTCAGTCCGTCGGCCTCGAGTATGGCGGCACGCCTCTTCCTCTCCGCGGAGGTCTGCTCCTCCATGGAGTCCTTGACCTTGGCGGCCGGGTCAACTTCGCGTATCTCCACCGCCTCGACCCTGACACCCCACTTGTCGGTGCTCTCATCGAGGGTGTCCCTTAGCTGGAGGTTGATCGTTTCCCTGTTGGATAGGACCTGATCCAACTCCATCTCTCCTATGACTGCCCTCAGGGTGGTCTGTGCCAGGCTGACGGTTGCTATTTTGTACTGCGTAACTTCGAAGTAAGCTTTCTTTGGGTCGGTGACCTTGATATAGATGATAGCGTCCACGTTGACAGGCGAGTTGTCCTTTGTAATGACCTCCTGGCGAGGAATATCCAGCACCTCGGTGCGCAGATCCAGCTTGACGACCTGATTGATGAGCGGGAACACCACATTCAGACCCTGGTTCAGTATGCGCACATATTTACCCAGTCTCATGTAGATGCCCTGTTCATAGGGCTGAACGATTTTCACCCCGCTTATGATGACTAGAATGATAACGAATATCACCAAAAGGGCGATAGTTATCAATATGGTTTCAGTTTCCATTTTTATTCCTCCGTATGTTACACCTTATATGACTGATATTTCTTTAGTTTCACTTTTCAGGCTCTATGAAGACGTGCACGCCCTCGCTCTTAATGACCTTGACCCTTGTACCGGCCCTCAGGGGAATCTCTGAATTTGCGCTCCATGTATCTGTCCCGATACGGACCTTTCCCTTGAGGGTCCCTGGGACCGTATCCACAGTGACGACCCCCATCTCTCCGACCAGTGTATCGGTGATGGTCGTGGAGGGAGGTTCGGGCTTTCCCAAAAACCTGTACGCGTATACCGTGAGAAGAGTAACGGGAATCGCTACGACGATGGCCAGGGCGACCGCGTACCACGTGAAAAGGAGGTCGGGCTCGAAAAGCCCCAGCCCCCCGATGATAATAAAAATAACCGCGGGAATTATCATAAAAACACCCGGCATCGTGGCTTCTACTATCAAAAGTATCAATCCGATGATTATGAACAGCAACGCGACGGCTGTGGCCAGTTCCATGGCATGCCTATCTTCATATCGTTATTTAATCATGTGTTAGGCCGAAGGGATGGAGTGTTTTTTCAGGTCCAAGCCCGTTTTGATGGTAAACCTTATTAACAGTATCTGGCTACTCGGAATGGCGCAAGGGTAGTCAAGCATTGCCAACGACGCTAGGTTGAGGGCCTAGTCCTTAGTGGTCCGCGTGTTCAAATCACGTCCCTTGCACCATTTCTCTTTTTACTCCTATGAGCTGTGTGCTGCGCTCATGTGTTGAAAACAGGTCGAAATCATATTTATCTATTTGAAAAGCATCTCAACGCAAGTGGACAGAGACGTCAGATTTGGGCTATTCATTCTTCTGATATTTGTCTAAGCGCCTGTTCTTTTTTTAGCGGTTTTTATCATAGCGGTAACGACCGAACGCGATATGGCCTCGGAAATCGGAATCATGGCAGTACTGATATCGACTGCAGCACCGGGCATAATGTTTTTGTTAGGAAAAGGAGACATGCTTCTCGCCGGATGGAATACGATGAGCGAAGAGGGACGTTCTGAATTCGACAGGGAAAGGTTTTCCACGCGACGGGTGCGGTGTTGATAGTGTTTGCTCTGCTTTTCGGGTTTGGATTTCTTGTGGTAAACACTTATCCGGCGGTGGGATGGATATCATTTACGGCATCGGCCGTTATACTGGTCGTATCTGCTGTCAACGTCAACCATAGCCGGTATTACAGGTCTTGATTTCAGGTCACGTATCTGCAATGCGCGCAAAACCACATCCGACCTGCGTACAGTTCGTTTTTGGCCAGACAAGCCCCCGCATCGTATACAGATGAACTGACGGACTGTGTACAAATGGCGACCGAAGCACATCCTAGTTCTGCCATCTATTGCAGATACCGTTCCATCGGCCCTGACCGCTGTTCCCGGACGAATATTTTCCACTGGAAATACAGGGGTTGAAAAATAAAATATATAGGAGTGGCAGAACTCACGCTGTTTCATATATCGGACGGATTTTGCCCCTCTTTATCCTGTCGCGGAGGTCCAAGATATTGCTGCGCACGGCCTCGATCATCTTGCGATATTCCAGGTCGCCCTTGCCTGTGGAATCATCGAGGCCCCAGTTCTCGGTGTATGAGCAGGGGATGTCTGTGCATGATTCTCCGCATCCCATAGTGATCACGATATCCATTTTAGGCAGTTCCGACAGAGGTTTGAGATTGCTCTCGGTTATGTCGCAACTGCAATACTCCAAAAGCATCCATGCGACCCTATCGTCAAAGGTGTGCGGTGTCTCAGATCCGGCCGAGTACGCCTCAAAAGCGTCAGATGCATATTCCCTGGCGAGAGCCTCGGCGACCCGGCTCCTGTATGAATTGTGCAGGCATAGAAATGCTACTTTAGGTTTTTTTTTCATAATCCCCTCAGAGCACACAGACGATGCAATCCCTGGATGCACATGCGGGGTTATTAATCTTCCACTTGAGCGCCCAGACCTTGATGTCCTTTGCGACCTCGGTCAATTCCCTTCCCATTTCGGTAAGTCGATATTCGCTCCTCATCGGAACTGTCGAGGAGTCGACCCTCCTTTCAATGACGCCTTCTTCCTCTAGGTTCCTTAGTCTGTCAGAAAGTATCTTGGGGGTAATGTCCTTCATAGACCTCTTTATTTCGGAGAATCGTTTCCAACGGTCCCCACCCTTGTAGAGCTCCAGTATGATCAGCAGTGTCCATTTCTTCGACAGGAAGCCCATTGTTCTATAGACTGTGCAGTTCTCGTCCATGATATCTTGTAAGATACCATCTGTATTTAACCTGGTATCTTAATCATACCAACTATCTAAAGTATAGGAGATAAAAATGTCAGAAATGTTCTGTTTTCAGTGCGAGCAGACGGCCAACGGCACGGGCTGTACGGGAAAAGCGGGAGTTTGCGGAAAGCCGTCGGAGGTCGCAAACCTACAGGATGACCTAATTACTTCCCTGATAGATCTGGCCAAAAGCGCCCAGGGAAAGACTGACGCAAAGACCGACGACATCGTAGCCGAGGCGCTGTTCCATACCATTACCAATGTGGACTTCGATTCAAAATCGGTCTCGGCCCAGATCGATGCGGTCAAGAAGGAGCGCTCGAGGGTCGGGTCCGGATGCAAGACATGTGGCTATGGTTCGAACAAATTCAAAATGGTCACGGTCTGGAGCGACAACGAGGACATCAGGTCCCTGAAATCTCTGATTCTTTTCGGTCTTAAGGGAGTCGCGGCCTATGCGTTCCACGCAAAGGCCCTAGGTTACACGGACCCGGAAGTCAACACCTATATGTACGGCGCGCTTAGGACCATCGGCTCGAACGCCAGCGAGGACGACCTCTTGGCCATGGTGATGGAAACGGGACAGGCCAACCTGAAAGCCATGAAGATACTGGACGAGGCGAACACCAGGACATATGGTGTCCCTGTGCCCAATACGGTTTCGATGAAGATCGAAAAGGGCCCGTTCATCGTAATCACGGGGCATGACCTCCTAGACCTCAAGAATCTTCTGGAGCAGACCGAGGGAAAAGGCATAGCTATCTACACGCACGGCGAGATGCTCCCCGCCCACGGATATCCCGAGCTTAGGAAATATAAGCACCTCAAGGGCAACTTCGGAACGGCATGGCAGAACCAGCGCAACGAGTTCGACGGCGTACCTGCTCCAATTCTCTACACCACGAACTGCCTTATGAGGCCCCGAGAGAGCTACGCCGACCGCGTGTTCACCGCAGGCCCCGTCGCTTATCCGAATACCTTCCATATAGGGGAGGATAAGGACTTCTCGCCCGTAATCGTCAAGGCCCTGGAGCTCGGTGGGTACAAAGAGGATGTCCAGATGACCGGTGTCAATGGCGGAAAGACGGTGACCACGGGATATTCGGCCGGCACGATACTATCTGTTGCCGATAAGGTCGTAGAGGGTGTCAAAGCCGGTGCGATAAAGCATATATTCCTCGTGGGAGGGTGCGACGGCGCCAAGCCCGGAAGGAACTATTTCACGGAGTTTGTAAAGAACACTCCAAAGGACACCCTCGTGCTGACCCTTGCATGCGGAAAGTACAGGTTCAACGATTTGGATATCGGAGACATCGGTGGCATACCGAGGATACTGGATGTCGGTCAGTGCAACGATGCGTACGGCGCAATAAAGGTGGCTCTGGCACTTGCGGATGTGTTCGAATGCACGGTCAACGACCTGCCTCTATCGATCGTCCTCTCATGGTACGAGCAGAAGGCCGTCGCAGTGCTGCTGACGTTGCTGAGTATGGGCGTTAAGAACATATACCTTGGACCAACGGTCCCGGCGTTCCTTTCCCCCAACATAATATCCTAT
The DNA here is from genome assembly GCA_011620825.1 of Candidatus Methanomethylophilaceae archaeon. GTDB lineage: Archaea > Thermoplasmatota > Thermoplasmata > Methanomassiliicoccales > Methanomethylophilaceae > VadinCA11. Next base: position 5,588 of record WOYN01000052.1, read on the forward strand.
CTCGTGGAGAACCTCGGGATCACCCCGATCAGCACCCCCGAGGCGGATATGAAAAAAATGCTCGGCTGAACTGAAACCAAAAATGTTTTTCATTCCAGTGGTGTTCGGTGCAGGCGAAGGACATTCCCGCCGGGAGCTATCCTATAATCATTGGGGCCCGAAGGTCTCTCTGAGGAGTTCGATGTCGATATTCTCGCCGCATATCTCCGAAACCGTATCGGCTATCCCTTCGATTGCTTCCGGCGGCATCATCTCGTTAATGGTGATTCGGGAAGGGAATAGATACGGTGAATCGAACGAATATTCATCGAGTAACGCCCTCCGCGATTCCATGTATGCATCCAGGACATCGGAGCTCGCCTTCTGAAGGTTCACCGATATGCATGAATCGTCGTTGATCCCCCTTGTTCGGCAGGAGACTAGCCCTATGCTGTCCGCATGGTCGATATTTTCAATTTCCAATTTTCTTACCTCGTCGGGACTCAGACCCGTGTCGGCAATGATCAGCAGGAAGGCGAAGGCCCTTATCGTTCTGTATTCGGAACCGATATGTGCCAGCGCCTCGTTCCTTAGCTTGACGTACGTCCTCAGGATCCCGTTCTCGTTGCGATTGAGGCCATTGTTTCCATCGTGTGCATCCATGTTATCACGCATGGACCGTCTGTATTTTCCGGATTATATAGGTCGGTTATACAGTTAGATTAATTCTTCCAGTAGGTGCGGGCGGACTCTCCCATCATCACGGCGTTTTCGTCAGGTGTCTTCAGTGGCATCTCGCATCCCGGTGCGAGTATCAGACCGCCTTCCGTTCCAGCCGCATCTATGACGCGGTAGCTCTCCCGCTTTACTTTCTCGGGAGTCCCCATCATCATGACGGATACCGGGTCGATATTGCCCATGATGGACATTTTGCCTGCGCTCTTCCTTGCTGCGGCTGGGTCGACGGCATGGTCGAAACTGAAGCAGTCCGTTCCGATCTCTTTCAGAAGGGACATGGTGTTGAGGGAATTGCCACATATATGAACGAACGCTGGCACATCGCGATACGCTTTGGTTTCCTTTATGACCTGTCCGATTGCGTCGTAAGAATACTCATGGAACATTTCCTTGGATATTAGGTCTTCTG
>WOYN01000066.1 GCA_011620825.1 Candidatus Methanomethylophilaceae archaeon
ATCAAACTTCTGGGGGATTCCGGAGGGGGAGAGCCAAACCGTAATCGAATTGCTGTCCAGCATCGGTCTGGTTCTGCTGATGTTCGCCATAGGAATGGAACTGAACCTGAAGAAGCTGAAGCAGAGCGGTGCTTTCACGATAATGGTCGCCGCCGTACAGCTTCCGCTTATGGTCCTGTGCGGATATATCGCCGGATCCGTACTGGGCTGGAACATGGTGGAGTCCGTTTTCCTAGGTGCGGTCATATCCGGTTCGTCGACGGCCGTCGTAACGGCTGTCCTGAGGGCCAATAAGAAAATCTCGAAAGATACTGCCGATACCGTTATCCTTGTGACCATAATGGAAGATATCGGTCAGGTGATCATACTCACAATGACATCTCCGCTCCTGGTCGGCCAGTCTCCGACCGCATCCGGTACGCTGGGGCTCATCGCCGGAATAGTCATCTTCATGGTCGCGGCCATTGTACTGGGACTTCTGGTACTCCCGCGCTTTTTGAACTGGGTGGGCAGCCGTTTCAGCCACGAAATCATTCTGATCACCGCCCTCGGCCTATGTTTCAGCCTGGCCCTCCTCTCGACGTATGTCGGCCTCTCCATGGCAATCGGTGCATTCATAATGGGGCTCATAGCATCGCAATGCAAAGACGCGCATACTATAGAACATGACATCGAACCTATGAAGAATACATTCATGGCTATCTTCTTCATAGACGTGGGTCTGAAGATCCATCTGGCAGACATCGGTTCCAGCATCATGCTGGCCATATTCATCTTCATTGTCTTCGTCGTATCAAAGACTGTATCGGTCGTATTTGCGTACTTTATCGGGAATAAAGATTTCAAGACCTCGCTGGTGTCCGCTATGAGCCTGCTTGCCATGGGTGAGTTCGCATTCATCATATCAAAAACAGCGCTGGATGCCGGTGCCGTAGATAACGAATTCTATACTGCCGTGGTCCTTGCCGCACTGATGTCCATGATATTGATGCCGCTTTTCGCGACTTACAGCACCAGTGCATATGACATTTTGAAAAAAGTGGTTCCGAAGCCTGTCGTCGGCGGAATAGAGCGTATGGAGACGGCGAGGTCGGACTTCTACTCCAGGATCGTCTTCTCCACCAAGTCGGCCAAACGCGTCAGGAACAGATTTGTGGTGGTTTACGTCTGTGCGCTGATAATTGCAGCGGTGGAGTTGTTGTTCTTTGCCTATGGCCCTGTTATCGCAGAATTCCTGATGTCCCATTTGAACACCAGCCTCAGGATATCCAATATAATTGTCCTGTCCCTCAATCTGGTGGCTCTTATTCCAGCCACGGGCGGCTTGGTGCTGAGCCTGAAGGTCATCGACAGGATGCTTATCGAAGGCGGTAAGCGCAAGCGCGGATACTATATAGAAGACGATTCCGACGCGCGTTCTGCCTACTCGCGCTTCATAGAGATCAGCAACGTCCTGATGGTGATGGCAATAGCATTCATCATCATGCTGATCGTACCAAACCCGTTGCCGTTGCTGGACCACCTGGTCATAATGATCACGGGCCTTGTCATAATTTTGCTCGTGTATCTTTACAAGTACGCGAGAAAATCATGAAACGATATTTGTCTGCACATCTCACAAGCAAGCGAGAGAATCATCAAAATGCCGGCCGGGTGGCCGGCAGTTGGGGTTTAAACTGCAGAATCATCAAAGATATTGGATTTCTTCAGCATATCCTCGTACAGCGAGAAGAGCTCCTCGTCGGATATGCTGCGGTGCATCTGTACCGACGCGCGCCTTACGATATCCAGAAGATCCGATGCCATATCCTTGTCGATGATTACACCCATTTCTCCGAGGACGGTTATCAGGGTATTCCTTCCGGAGTGCTTCCCTATCACCAGTTTCCTCTCCAGACCCACCTCTTCCGGATCGTACGGCTCGTAGTTTATCGCATCCTTGATTATTCCGTCCGCGTGAATGCCCGCCTCGTGAGCAAAACAGTTGGACCCAAGGAACGGCTTCGAGACCGCTATTGGACGGCCCGCCGCCTTTGATACGAACAGCGAAAGGTTCCTGAGCTGCTTCGTGTCTACGCCCGAGTCTATATTGAAAAGGTGCTTCGACGCCATCACAACCTCTTCCAACGGAGAGTTGCCCGACCTTTCTCCGATTCCCATTACCGTGGTGCTCGCGAATCTCGCTCCGGCGTGAATGCCTGCGAGACAGTTGGCCGTTGCCATACCGAAATCGTCATGCATGTGCATTTCCACATCCATGCCCGTTTCCGATATTATCCTGTGGATACGCTCGTATGTCGAGAAGGGCTGCTCTCTCCCTATGGTGTCGCAGTACCTGAAACGGTCTGCCCCTGCTTCCTTGGCGGTTTTTACAAAATCGATAAGGAAATCGATATCGGCGCGCGAAGAGTCCTCTCCGTTGCACGATATATAGAATCCGTGGTCCTTCGCGTAAGACACCGCCTCGTATATTTTATCGAGGACCCATTGGCGGCTCTTCTTGAGCTTGTGGTCGATGTGTATATCGGAGGCTGACATGGAAATGGCCACCGAATCGACTTCGCAGTCGATGCTGGTGTTTATATCATTGATATCGGCCCTGTTCCATCCGAGTATGGATGCGTTCAGGCCCATATGCGCAATGTGCCTGACCGCCATCTTTTCATCGGTGCCCATGGTAGGGATGCCTGCCTCGATCTGCTGGACTCCGGCAAGGTCTAGCATCTGTGCTATCTTGTATTTTTCCAGATTAGAGAAGACAATGCCCGCCGTCTGCTCTCCGTCTCTCAGCGTGGTATCGCAGACATTGAGTCTACCGCTCAGCGCCTGGGTTATATCCTCTTTGTTTCTCATCGGAATTCCTCAAATTCACGGCATGTCGCCCGTAAAACGAAACTGGTTTAACGCTCCAGTTATTCTATAATCTTTATTAATATTTTCCATTGGTCGTACAGATAAGATTATTCATGCGCCCGCTTCAGGAGATGTACCTCAGTATCGCCCCGATTCCACCGAGCGCCGAAAGCCTCCTTCCAGCGTCGTGCTGTGACGATATCACGAGTATATTTCCTCCATGCGACTCAACATCCCTGACCAACGAGTCGAGGTCCTGCTCCCTTACTTTGGAATCCGATACCAGCAGGGTTTCCACCGCTCCCGCGGATGCAGCAGCGGAAACCTCTGCGAGCCCGTATGTGGCCGGACCGTCCCTGGCTATCTCGGTCATAAGACTTTCAACAGCCTCCATCTCCGCACCTACCGCCGAATCTCTGAGCACTTCTGCACCCATGCCCGCCTTCATAAGTTCATTGATCCCTGTCATTCCACACTGGCCGGTATGATACACGTAACTTCTGGAAAAGAGGTCCGGATCGGACCTTTTTCCTGTTTCGGCAAGCAGCTCCTTTTCGAATCCCGGGCCCAGAAGTACCACGGGCATGTCCTTTTCGGCACACGCCCTGATCTTGGATATTATCTCCTCATGATAACCGTCCGATCCCCTTTTCTTCTCGTCGTACTGCTTCCCGGAACGTCCGGACCTGATGGTCGCCATCTCCTTTAGGCCATACTGCCTCAGAACGGCGACGGTCGCATCATCCTGATCCAGTGAAACGAATACGATTCTGGGCTTATTGGTATCTCTTACGGCGCGTTCCAACCTTTCTAACTGGGTGGCGCGCCACTTGTTCTTGGAGATTATCAGGCTATCTCCCGGCTCCATCATGAGAGTATGATGCTGGCCTATGTCCTGGGGACCCGACTCTATCGTGCCCAGCAGCTTAAGCCTTAGGTCCTCCTCTGAGAACTCAATCTTCTCTATGCGGACACCGAGGGTCATACGCTTCTTCTCGGTGCGCTCTGCGCGTATCTTGTCTGCGGCCTTCTCCTCCCTCCTGGTCGTCGAGGCTGTCACGGTGTCTCCCACCTCCACCACATTGTATAGATGCCAAAGGTCCTCGTCCGTCTCAGGCATGACCTTTATGCTGTTCGACTGTTGGTCGCGCCCGATTATCCGCATGATCGGCCTATCGCGTCCTCGGATAATCATCTTTCGTTTAATGGCGGGTTATATGTCCGTTATCAGACAAGGTCGGTTCTGGTGTGTAAAGCAGAAATGAAAGCCATTATATATGGAACGGAAATGTGATTAATCCCCGATGGCACGCGGATATTTGGTCCTTGAGGACGGAACTGTTTATGAAGGCAGCCTTTTTGGATATCGCTCGTCGGCTGAGGGCGAGGTCGTCTTCGGAACCGGGATGAGCGGATACCAGGAAAGTCTCACAGACCCCTCTTTCCGCGGACAGATCCTTGTAATGACCTATCCTTTGGCCGGAGACTACGGAATAGTTGACGGATATTCACAATCGGAACACGTACACGTCAGGGGGCTCGTGGTCAGGGAGAACTGCACAGAACCGACAGACATGTACGGTGGCAAGACCCTCGATTCTTTTTTGAAAGAGAACAAGGTCCCTGGAATCTCAGGCATCGACACCCGCGACCTGGTCATAAGGCTCAGAGACGGCGGCTCCATGAAGGGGGCGATCACCGATATCGACGTGCCACCTGAGGATACACTGAAAAAATTGAACAGAATGCCCCTTCCCATGACCAAGAACCTGGTCAGCGAGGTCTCGTGCAAAGATATCTTGATTTCTAAGACGGGGAAAGACCTCACTGTAGGAGTGATCGACTGCGGTACAAAATCCGCGATCTTAGACGGCCTTGCCTCCCGTTTCAACGTTGTTATCTTCCCCTATGACACGCCTGCAGACGTGATCATCGAACACGGGCTCAACGGCATCATGATTACCAATGGTCCCGGAAACCCATCCCATAAGTGTATACTCGACACCGTCGTCAAGACAGAAAAAGAGCTTGCGTCCTGCCTACCGATGTATGGAATATGCTTCGGAAGCCAGACACTGGCGTTGGCCCTGGGTGCCGAGACATATAAGATGAAGTTTGGCCATCGCGGCAGCAATCAACCGGTCAAGTTCGAAGACCGTGTGTACATCACGTCGCAGAACCATGGCTACGCGGTGGACTTCAATTCGCTGGACGGCACAGACCTTATTGCGGACCAGATCAACGTGAACGACGGCACGGTGGAAGGCTGCAGACACAGGGACCTGCCCATCTTCTCGACCCAGTACCACCCGGAGGCGAAACCTGGTCCCGCCGATACGCTTTTCCTGTTCGATAGATTCGGCAAAGTAATGAAGGAGGGCAGGCTGTGAAGAAGGATTTCAAGAAACTGATGGTCATCGGTTCCGGGCCGATTATCATAGGCCAGGCGGCCGAGTTTGACTTTTCGGGCTCGCAGGCATGCCGCGCCCTCCGCGCAGAGGGATACAAGACGGTTCTGGTCAACTCCAACCCTGCGACCATCCAGACGGATGTCGACATGGCCGACAGCGTCTACATCGAGCCGCTGAACGCAGAGACCGTAGCCGCCATAATAGAAAAAGAAGGTGTGGACGGAGTCCTTTCGGGCATGGGCGGCCAGACAGCCCTGAACATATGTTCGGAACTTTACGATAACGGTTCCCTCGCCAGGCTGGGATGCGAACTTTTGGGAACACAGCCCGATGCCATCGCCATGTCTGAGGACAGGGAACTGTTCAAAGAGGCCATGGAGAGGATTGGCGAACCGGTCCCTATCAGCCGCAGCGTCAACTCCGTGACAGACGCGGCAGAAGCCGCGAAGATGATCGGCCACTATCCCGTACTGGTACGACCCGCATATACGCTGGGCGGCACCGGCGGAGGAGTAGCATACGACGAGGACGAGCTCATGGACATCTGCGCCCGCGGACTTGCATACTCGCGCATTCGCCAGGTACTGATCGAAGAAAGCGTCCTTGGATGGAAAGAACTCGAATATGAGGTTATGAGGGACTCCAAAGACAACTGCATAATCGTCTGCGAAATGGAGAACCTCGACGCGATGGGGATACACACGGGAGAGAGCATAGTCTGCGCGCCGTTGCTGACCATCTCCGACCAAGACCATCAGCGCCTTAGAACGGCTGCGATAAAGGTCATCCGCACCCTGGGAATAGAGGGCGGCTGCAATGTCCAGTTCGCATTCAACCCCGCCAACGGCGACTATCGTCTGATCGAGGTCAATCCGCGTGTCTCGCGCTCTTCCGCATTGGCATCCAAAGCGACCGGTTATCCCATTGCAAGGGTTGCCACCAAGATCGCGCTGGGATATACGCTTGACGAAATTCCGAACGACATCACCGGCACCACGTACGCGGCATTCGAGCCTTCGATAGATTATGTGGTGATCAAGATTCCGCGCTGGCCTTTCGACAAGTTCCGCACGGTGGACCGCCACCTCGGTACCCAGATGAAAAGCACCGGTGAAATAATGTCCATCGGACGCACGTTTGAAGAGGCCTTGCTCAAAGGCCTCAGGTCCCTGGAGATAGGCGTAAGGGGACTGGACCCTGTCGATCTTACCGACGAACAGATCGAAGAGGAACTGGAGAACGCGACCGATATTCGCATATTCGCGATCGGCGAAGCCCTCAGAAAGGGCTGGACGGTCGAAAGGATCGCCAAGCTGACCGATTGGGACCGCTATTTCATAATCAAAATCAGAAACATAATAAGGATGGAGGACCGCCTGAAAAAGAACCCCGCCGACCCTGACCTGATCAGGGAGGCGAAGGAGATGGGCTTCGCGGATCCGG